>JAHJTL010000008.1 GCA_018829775.1 Chloroflexota bacterium
CACCTTTTCAGCGTATCGGTGGGTAAAAGAAATGTTTGACATTATCGGCAAAAGGTTTCGGTTCTTTCTGATATCGGGAGGGATTATCCTCATCGGGATTATCTCCCTGCTGACCTTCGGCCTGAAAATGGGTATTGAGTTCGGCAGCGGCTCGCTGCTCACCGTTGACTTTGAGCAGGATGTTGCGCAGGGCGAATTGAAGGAGGCGCTGGTTGACCTGGGTTACGATAACGTGATTATCCAGCGCACCGGTGCCGGTGACTACCTGATACGTACCGAGGAATTAAGCACAGAAGGCAAGAAAGCGCTGGAAGCCGGGCTTGAGGCAAGGTTTGGCAAGCTCACCGAGCCTGAGTTTTCTTCGGTTTCACCGATGATTGCCACGGAGACGGTACGGACGGCGGTTATCGCCGTGGCGGTGGCGGCTTTGGGCATATTACTCTACGTTACCTGGGCGTTCCGCCGTATGCCCAGGCCCATACATTACGGTACCTGTGCCATCATCGCCCTGGTTCACGATGCACTGGTGGCACTGGGTGTCTTCTCCATTCTCGGGGGCATACTGAACTGGCAGGTCAACATGATGTTCATCACCGGTATCCTGGCAGTTATCGGCTACAGCGTGAACAATACCGTGGTCATCTTTGACCGGATACGGGAAAACCTGCGCCTCGATATAAGCGTCAATTTTGAGACGGTGGTCAACAACAGCCTAGTGGAAACGCTCGGTCGCTCCGTAAACACCAGCCTCACCACGCTGGTGGTTGTGCTGGCGCTGCTGTTCTTCGTCGGCGCCACCATTCAGAACCTGGTTGCCGTCCTGATTATCGGCATCATTGCCGGAACCTTCAGCTCCGTCTGCATCGCGCCCACGCTGCTGGTGGTCTGGGACAAGAGGGAGTGGCGGCGGTTCATCAGCTGGCTGCCTTTCGCGTGGGCAAAGGCTGTGAAATAGGTTAAGGATGATGTTCGCTACCCGAAGTGGAGCGGCTAAGCTTTCTCTGGGCGTAGTCCTCTTCCTGATAGTGTTCAAGGTGGTGGTGGGGGTCCTCACCGGGAGCATCAGCGTTCTTGCCCAGGCGGCGGACAGTTTTTTCGATTTGTTTGCCATAGCCATTACCTTTTTTGCCGTTGTTGTCGCTACCAAACCCGCTGACGAAGAGCACCCTTTTGGCCACGGCAAGGTGGAAAATATAGCTGCCGTTGTGCAGGCGGTACTGATTTTTGCCGCCGGCGGCCTGATTATATATGCAGCGATACGCCGGATTATCGTCGGGGCAACCCTGGAGTTAACGGAAGCCGGTATAGGAGCAATGCTGGTTTCCATTGTGGTCAGCCTTTTCCTGTCGAGGTACCTGCTTAAAGTAGCCAGGACCACCGATTCGTTGGCACTTGAGGCCAATGCTCGCAATATTGCGGCCGATGTTTATTCCGCGGCAGGCGTACTGGTGGGGCTGGTGGTCATCCGTTTCACTGACCTCGCCATCATCGACCCGATAATTGCGCTGCTGGTTTCTCTGGTTATTTTCAAATCGGCTTATGAAGTATTGAGGAAGTCATTTGGTGGGCTGATTGATGTCAAATTACCGGAAACCGAAGAAAATATCATTAAATCAGCAATAATGGAGCATATCGGGGAGCTGGTTGATTTTCATGCCCTGCGTACGCGGAAGGCGGGAAGGCAGCGTTACATTGATTTGCATCTGGTAATGCCCGGAGATATCAGCATCGAAACAGCACACCGGATGTGCGACCACCTGGAACAGGATATTAAGCGCAAGCTGCACCACACCAGCGTCATGATTCACGTTGAACCGTGTAGTGAGAAATGTGAACAGTGCCCCATTCCGCCGGATTTGCGCCATAATAAGCTCTAGGGCAGGTTGGATATGCTGCCGTGTGGAGTTTGGTTATGGCAATTGCGAGGATGGCGGTGTTGAGTTAATAAGTGGGCAGTCTGTTTAGCGGATAATTCTGATGAGAATCAGAAGAATTGGCGGAATCAGCAAGGACGAAAACAGAATCACGGCCAGGCTTGCCCCGGCAAGGGCGGCTATCAGGGCAATCACATTAGCGGCAATGGCATAAAATATAAAATCCTTCATCATCTTACTACTCCACAGAATGCTTCAGGTAATTTTGTGTATTTCCTTTATTCGCGTGACCAGGTCACTTATATCCGGCACAGCCCGGCGGCGCTCCGGTTGCCCCAGCGGGTCTTCGCTATCTGACTTGCCGAGCAGGACATCGAAGGTTGCCTTTACCGATGTCGCCAGCGCTTTCAGATTATAGCCCCCTTCGAGGGTGATGACTATTTTCCCGTTGCAAAGTTCGTCGGCCAGCCCCTTGATAATCTGTACCATTTCAGCGAAGCCGGCGGTGCTGACCTCCATCATGGCCAGGCGGTCTTTCCAGTGCAGGTCATAGCCGGCGGATACCAGAATTAGCTCAGGGTGGAAACGCCTGACCACCGGCACGATAATTTGCTCAAATACCTGACGGTATTCCTCATCGCCGGAGCTGCTGGGCAGGGGGATATTGACCGTAGTGCCCTCGGTGGCGCCGCTCCCGGTCTCGCCAACGGTCCCGGTGCCCGGATAGTGAGGGTACTGGTGAGTTGATAAATAGAGAACCTGCGGGTTATTATAGAAGGCTTCCTGCGTGCCATTGCCGTGGTGCACATCGAAATCTATGATGGCGACCTTACCGATTTTGTGCTTCTTCAGGGCGTGCTGGGCGGCGATGGCGATGTTATTAAAGAGGCAGAAACCCATGGCGGCCATTGCGGTGGCATGGTGGCCGGGAGGTCTGACCAGGGCAAAGGCGCTGTTTACCCTGCCGCTGATAACGGCATCGGTCGCTTCCATAGCGCCGCCAGCGGCATACAGCGCTGCATCGTAGGAATCCGGCGACATAACGGTGTCGCCGTCAAGCCAGCCGCCTCCCCTCGACGCCGCATCCTGAATTCGTGAGACGTATGATGCCTGATGGACATAGGTCAACTCCTCCGTGGTGGCCGGGCGGGACTTGATGGATGTTAACTGCTCTAACAGCTTGGTTTCCGTAAGGTGAGCCATAATGGCTTCAAGGCGTTGTGCGTTTTCCGGATGGTAGCCGGTATCATGCTTCAGGTATACGGGGTCGTACACGTAACCTACCTTCATCATTCACCTCTAAATCACCAGTTGAATGCCTGATATCAGAAACCAGAGGCCGAAGCCAATAAGCAGCAGGCTGCAGGCAATAAAAAGCCACTCCTGCAGGCGTTGTCCCCAGAAGGTATGCGTCCGGTAAATAACATTGGATAACAGCGATAGCCAGACCAGGTCGCACAGCCAGTGCACGATGGTGAAGACAATCAGACCTGTCGTGCCGAACTCGAGGATGCGCATAATCAGCATGCTGCCGATGGTCGCCCACCACAGTAGGAAAAAGGGGTTGAAGCCGCTGGCAAAAATTCCAGCAAGGAAGGCATTGTAGGGCAGGTCTTTTCCTTTCCTGACCACCTCGGTGCGGGCACGGAACATGCTCACCCCCAGCCAGATAATCATGCCGCTGCCGGCCACGCTCAGCAGCAGTCGGACAATGTTTATCTGAAAAAACTGGGCGAAACCGAAGTAGATGAGCAGGATTAAGGGTACTTCAATCACGGCGTGGCCGAGGGAAATCCAGACTCCCGCCCACGGCGACTTGTAGCTTTTCGCCAGCGTGACGGCAGTCATGGGTCCGGGCATCATAACCCCCGAGAAGGAAATAACGATAACGCTTAGCAGTATGGGAAACATGGCCACTTTTTTATCATATCATACTGGCTTTTACTGTGTCTTACTGCCTTGAGTTCGTTCCAGTGATGGATTATACTTGGCCGTAGAGGGCGAAAGGGTGTCACTGGATTTAACCAAGATAGCTACACAGGCAAGCGCTATGGTGGCGCGGTTGAAGGAAGGTCGTGCCGAAAGGCAGCAGCGGCTTCACTACGCGCGGCAAATTTTCGGCGACGAAGCTATTGACCTGGATAAACTGAGGAAGAAAATAGCGGCCAGCCGGACCACGTGGCTGGTGGCGGAACTGACCGACGGGCTGGCAAAACGATACCCGGCCCCACCTATTCCCGCCGATTTCAACGTGATTGCCACCGACGGCTCCCATATTGACGTTGACCGGCACCGTGCCACGCGGTGCTACCTGATAAACATCGGCGCCGTCACCCTCAGCTATGGTGATGAACCGGACGCTGTATTGGATAGCACGCCTCATCTTTACGCTGAAGATGAAGACCTGGTGATAAAGCCGTCGGCCGCGACCGGCCGTGAGCAGATGGTTGAGGGCACGCTGCTTGGCATCAAGCGCGCTGTTGAGGAATGTCGCCATCTGTCCCTGCTGGCAGGGGAACAATTACCGGGCAGCACCACGCTGGCGCTGCTCGATGGCACACTCATTTTATGGGGGCTGGAGGCGTATCCCGACTTCGTTGCTGAGATAATGTTGGGCCAGGGTTTTCTGACCTGCCTGGAGGAAATTAAGAAGCTCAACCGGGACCGGCGCGTTGCCCTCGCCAGCTACATAAGCTTTCCGCGAAGTACGGATGTGGTCAACGTGCTGAGGGTGGCCATCTGCCCGCATGAAGTGTCGGACTGCGACCGCTTTTGCCCGCCGCCTGAAAACAGGGACTGCGAGGGCGTGGCCGGCGTTACCGACCGTGAGCTGTTCATGGACGCGCTTGAGCCTGGAGAGAGGTCGGCGCTTTTCATTAGCCCGTCGAAAATAACCAAGGAACGTTATGGGGAACACCGGATTTATTTCTGCTACCTTCGACTTGAGGAAGAGGTGGCCAGGGTGGAGGTGCCGCGCTGGGTGGCGGAGAACGCTGAATTAATAGACATTGTGCATAGCTTAGTCCTTGACCAGTGCCGCAGGGGGCATGGCTACCCGGTGGCTTTGAGTGAGGCCCACGAGCAGGCGGTGGTCACCGGCGCCGACCGCGCCGAGTTCTGGCAGTTTGTTGAGTCTTTATATGTGGAGGAAAAAATCCCCACCCTCACTTCCGCCAAGAGTTTTAGTAAGCGGACGAGGTGGGTATAAATTAATAAAAATTGAGGAAGGTGAAATGGGCACTAAAGGCAGAAAAAACGTAAAGAAATCCAAGCAGAAGAAAGAGAAAAAGGAAAAAGGGAAGTAAGAGACAGTAGAATAAGAGAGATTTGACCTCTCCCTTTCCTGAAGGGAGATTGAGAGGGATTTCAAATCCCCCTTTATCCCCCTTTTCCAAAGGGGGAATAGAGTACCACAGGAGGTGAGACTAATAAACTCTAGTTTAGCAGACAGAGTCGGGGAAATTATCGAAGCCAGCACCGCGGACTTCGTGGCGCAGTGCTACGAGCTTTATGAGCTGCCGCCTCTGGGCAGTCTGGTGAAGACGAAAAACGGCGAGCTGGACATATACGGCATCGTCTGCCACGCCACCACCGGCAGCCTGGAGCCGGGGCGTCGACCCATCGCCCGCGGACGTGATGAGGAAAGTGAAGAGGCCATTTACCAGTCCAGCCCCCAGCTCTCAAAGCTGCTCCGCAGCGAGTTCAGCACGCTGGTGGTGGGGCATAAAACAGGAGACAGTATCAATCAGTATCTGCCCCCGAATCCGGCACGCATCCACGGCTTTGTCTACCAGTGCCCGCCCGATGAAATACGAGAGTTCGGAAGGTCGCTGGGATTTCTCACCTTGCTGGTGAATACCAACCTGCCCGTGGCCAAAGAAGAGATTATTCCTGCCGCGCTGCGCTTGATGAGTCAGGCACAGGAGGATTCTCACAGTTTCCTGGTGGCGGCGGGCAAGGAACTGGCGGTCATGCTCGGCGGGCAATATAATCAGCTCAAGGCCATTCTGGGGAGGCTGAAATGACGGATAGACTGGGCATCGTGGTCTCCGGTTCACTGGAAAGCGGCGTTGAGGTCAAGCTGGATGGCGCGGTATCGGTGGAGGACATGGCGGTGGGTCGCTACGTCACCATCGAGGGACAGAAGCAGCGATATTTCGGCATGATTACCGATATCGGCCTGGGCGTCATCGACCCGCGATTTACCCTGACACCGCCGGATATATCAGACCCGTTTATTTCCGAGGTGCTCTCCGGCACCAGCACCTACGGCACCCTGCATGTGCTGCCCATGCTCACCATAAGCGGCGATGTCTCCAGCCTCATCGAGGGGCCGCAGCCGGTAAAGACAGTGCCGACTCATTTCTCGGCGGTCAACCTCGCCTCGCAGCGGGATGTGGAACTCGTCTTCGGTGGTGAGGATGAAAAAAGGTTTTACGTCGGCACGCCGCTGGATATGGAGACCAAGATATGCCTCGACCTGCCGGAGCTGGTCAAACGCTCCAACGGCATCTTCGGCAAGAGCGGTACGGGCAAGACATTTTTAACCCGCATCCTCCTCATCGGCATACTGCAGAAGAGCGCCGCGGTGAACCTGATATTCGACATGCACAACGAGTACGGCTGGGCGGGGACGAGCGAGGGGGGCAAATCGGTCAAGGCGTTAAAACAGCTCTTCCCCTCGAAGGTGGCGGTGTTCACTCTCGATGAAGAAAGCTCACGAAGGCGAAAAGTAAGCACCGACTTCGTGGTCAGGATAGGCTACGATGAGATTGAGCCGGAGGACATGGCGCTATTGCGCCAGACCCTGAATCTGACCGAGCCGGCGGTGGAAGCAATTTACCAGCTGCGGCGCAGACTGGGTAAAAACTGGCTGCAACAGGCCGCAGATATGACCGATTCAGATGAGACTAGCCAGCTATTAAAAGAGCTCGATATCCACGAGAGCACCTTCGGGAATTTGAGAAGGGGACTGGCCACGATAAGTCGCCTCCCCTTCATCGAGCCCCAAGCCCCGGATAATGCCGTGGCGCGCATTCTGGAGTACCTTGACCGGGGCATAAATGTGGTGCTGGAGTTTGGCCGCTACACGGACATAACCGCCTACATCCTGGTGGCAAATCTACTGACGCGGCGCATACACGCCCGGTACCGGGACCGGATGGAGAAGGCGATGGGCGAGGATACCGTCAAGCCGACGCCGCTGGTTATCACCATTGAGGAGGCACACCGATTTCTGAACCCGGAGGTTGCCAGCCGGACCATTTTCGGCACCATCGCCCGCGAGATGAGGAAATACAATGTGACCCTGCTGGTCATCGACCAGCGTCCCAGCGGCATTGACACCGAGGTGATGTCGCAGATGGGCACCAAGGTCACCTGCCTGCTCGACAACGAGAGAGACATTGACAGCGTCCTCGCCGGCGTCTCCGGCAAAAGTGCGCTGAAATCGGTGCTTTCCCGGCTGGAATCGAAGCAGCAGGCGCTTATCTTCGGCCATGCCGTACCTATGCCGGTGGTCATCAGAACGCGGGAGTACGGCTCACCGCAGTCATATCGGGAATTGCTCACCACCGGGAAGGCCGAAGGCGGGGAACAGACGGAAAAAGACATCGAAGAGCTGTGGGGATAAGGGACTGATCCGCCGCAGAGAATAGAGACTATTGAACTGAACTGCAGCATGACACGTCTTAACTGGTTAGCCACCGGCGCCGGTATCATCATGGGCCTCATTTTTATGGCCGCCGGTCTGGGGAAACTGCTCAACCCGATGGAATCGTCTATCATTTTTGTTTTCCCGGAATTTCTGCCGACGGCACTGGATGAATTCATCTTCCACTGGTTGCCTTATCTCGAGATAATAATCGGCGTGCTCCTCATCACCGGCATTGCCGCCAGGCTGGTTGCTTCCCTGGCGCTGGCACTTACCGTGAGCATGATTGCCAATAACAGCATACTGCTTGTTCAGGGGCTCGGGGACAAACCCTGCGGCTGTTTTGGTGAAGCGGAGAGATTGGCACAGTTAAGCCTGTCTGTTACCGGCGCACTCTATATAGATGTGGTGATGCTTATACTGGGCTTTATGGTTTTATTCTTTTATCAGGGCAGATTTTTCAATATCAGTCCCTGGTTCTTAAGGAGAGGTTGAATTGCCAAAGCAGAGGATAGGGTTGGCACTTGGGGGTGGTGCGGCGCGGGGAATGGCACACATCGGCGTCCTGACCGTTCTGGAGAAAGAAGGGATTCCCATTGATTTTATCGCGGGCACGAGTGCCGGTGCCATTGTTGGTTCACTGTATGCCCGGAGTAAAAACGCGGCGCAGATAAAGGAGAAAGTCATCGCAATGTCAGCGCGCAGACTAACCAGGTTAATCGACCCGGCACTGCCTAGGACCGGTTTCATCAAGGGAGATAAATTCAACGACTTGCTGGTCTCGTTTCTCGGCAGCGATGTTAAATTCAGCGACCTGCTGATACCCTTCGCCTGCACAGCCACCGATATCGATACCGGAGAAGCGGTTGTGTTCGACCGCGGTTCCGTGGTAGAAGCGGTCAGGGCCAGCATTTCCCTGCCGGGCATATTTACCGTGGTGAAGAGGGCAGGTAGATACCTGGTGGATGGTGGGCTGACAGACCCGGTGCCGGTGAACCTGGTCAGAAGAATGGGCGCCGACTTCGTTATTGCCGTCAACGTCATCCCGGACGTGGTTGACCGTTCACATGACTCAGTTGAGGAGCGTATCAAGGACGCCAAGGAGCCAAATATCATCCACGTCCTGATTCAATCCGTACACATTGGCACCTATTCGCTGGTGAGGTCAAGCCTGGAGAAAGCTGACGTTGTGATTGAACCGGACGTGGTGCATATCGGTGCCGCTGAATTCCATCATGCCCGGGAGTGCATCAAGCAGGGTGAACTGGCGGCACGAAAAGCCATGCCCGAAATCAAAAGCAAGTTGGGAATTTGAAGTCCGTGGAGAGTGACATTGCCTGAACCTGAAGCTGTCTCCACGGAACGCCGCCATTTTTTATCCGCCTGGCATAAAACCTGAAATAACGATTTTCCATCTTAATATTATTATTGCCAAAAGAAAGCAAACAATGTATAATTACTATTGCAAATGATTTGCATTAGCATTAAAATATCAGGGCAGTATTAAAATGAACACAAGCCGCAGGAAACTGAATGGCGCCGGTAAGAGATTCACTCACCAGCGCGCTCTGATAATGGATATCATCCGCCAGGGGCATGGACATCTTGATGCCGATGAGATATTCCTCCGTGCCCGTGAGATGGAACCACGCCTAAGCCTCTCCACGGTTTATCGCACTCTGCAGATGCTGAAAGAGCTGGGTATAGTGGACGAACTGCATTTTGGCGAGAACCATCACCGCTATGAGGTTAAACCGACTAAGGAGCACCATCATATGGTGTGCCTTGGCTGTGGTCGGGTGATTGAGTTCGACTATCCGTTGTCCCGCTATCTGAAGAGGGAAGTGACAGCATTGAAGGACTTCGACATTGATGAGACGGAAATACGTGTTGCCGGCTACTGCAAGCAATGTCGCCGGTCTCAACGGTAAAATTGCTCCATAAAAAGGTGAAGTATGACCGTAACGAAGCAGGTGAATTTAAGGCAGATGTATCCCGGCCAGAGTGGCAAGGTGGTGAAGGTAGACGGAGGGGTGGGATTGGTGAGCCGTCTCAGCGCGCTGGGTATCAGGCCGGGTAAGAAAATTACCAAGGTAAGTTCGATGCTGATGCGAGGACCGGTAACCGTGCAGCTGGGAGGTACCCGGTTGGCCATCGGATTTGGCATGGCAAATAAAATTCTTGTTGAGCTTGACCAGTGAGGGGAGAGGAGGGGAATGGCGTGTCACGGTGCCAGTACCAACGTTAAAAATCGCCGGGGTAAAAATAGTGTCCTGAGAAAAATACTCCTCATGGGCAATCCCAACGTCGGCAAGAGCGTCGTTTTCTCACGACTGACGGGCGTGCGGGTTATCGCCTCCAACTATCCGGGAACCACGGTTGGTTACACGCAGGGGCTGATGAAGGTCGGGGAAGAGACGACGGCGGTGATTGACGTGCCAGGAACCTACAGCCTGGAGCCAACCAGTGAGGCAGAGGAAATCGCCCTGCAGATGCTCGCCACCGGCGATGTGGTCATCAATGTAATTGATGCCACCAACCTGGAGAGAAACCTCAATCTGACGCTCCAGCTACTGGAAAAAGGGGTCCCCATGGTCGTCGCCCTGAACATGTGGGACGATACCGGTCACCGTGGCATTCACATTAACCTGAAGCGGCTTGAAGAGTTGCTTGGCGTACCCGTTATCCCCACGGTGGCGGTGACCGGGCAGGGAATCAAGGAACTGGTGGAAAGCATTCCCGTGGCCAGGGCGCCCAAGTTGCTGCCAGGCAGCCATGATGAGAGGTGGGCAGCCATCGGCAGCATTGTGGAACAGGTACAGCAGGTCACCCACCGACACCATACCTGGCTGGAACGTCTGGGGGATGCCAGTGCCCGTCCGATAACCGGTATTATAATTGCTGCGGTAGTTCTCGTGGGCACATTTCTCGGTATCCGTTTCATCGGTGAAAACCTGATCACCTATGTCTTAGACCCTATATTTGAGCATCTCTGGACGCCGGTGGTACTTTTTTTCAGCGACCTTATGGGCGGCTCCGGTATTATCCATGACGTGCTGCTCGGCAATATTGTGGCCGGTGAAGTCAATTACATCGAGTCATTTGGTCTGCTGACCACGGGCCTCTACGTGCCCTTTGCCATGGTGCTGCCATATATCGTCGCTTTCTATTTCGTCCTCGGCCTGCTTGAGGACGTCGGTTACCTGCCACGTCTGGCCGTTCTCATGGATACCATCATGCACCGCCTGGGCCTTCACGGCTACGCCATTATTCCCATGTTGCTGGGACTGGGGTGTAACGTGCCGGCGATTCTGGCAACGAGGATACTGGAAAGCAAAAGAGAGAGGTTCATCGCAGCCACGCTTATCTCCATTGCCGTGCCCTGCGCTGCGCTGCAGGCAATGGTCATCGGGCTGGTTGGACAGCGCGGGATTCAATACGTCGCCATCGTCTACGGGACTCTTTTCATAGTCTGGGTTGTTCTCGGCTTTATACTCAACCGCATGGTGAAGGGATTCAGCCCCGAGCTGTTGATTGAGATACCACCCTATCGTATACCGCCGTGGCGCACTGTGCTTCAGAAGCTATGGTTTAGAGTCTATGGATTCCTGCATGAAGCCATCCCGATTATCCTGGGCGCCGTACTGGTGATGAACATACTGCATGCACTGGGTGTATTCGATGTCATCGCCAATTTCATGGCACCGGTGGTAACCGGCCTGCTGGGATTGCCCAAGGAAGCGGTGGTGGCGCTGGCGATAGGCTTCCTGCGCAAAGACGTGGCCTTGGGTATGCTGGGGCCGCTGGCGTTGACCTCGGAACAGCTGGTCGTCGGCAGCGTCGTTCTGGCGATGTTCTTCCCCTGCATTGCTACCTTTGTGGTGCTCCTCAGGGAACTGGGCACCACCGGTATGCTCAAGGCAGCTGCTATAATGCTCGTCGTGGCCCTTTCGGTGGGAGGGCTGCTGAACCTGATTCTCTAGCTTAAACGAACGGTTTCCCGTGTCAATTTAGCTTGATGCCCGTGATTGTAATGCAGACTATGGCTTTGGCTTTCCCTGATACACCGAGGAATTGTGTTTCCTAGATTGCTTAGTAATAATCAGGGGCAGGGGCGGCAACCTGATTTGACGAGGGTGTTTGACGGGTTGATTCAAATATTTGACAAGAGATTATTGACAAACTTGACATATATGATATACTTATAGTGAATTCTCGTTGTACCAACAACGGGGATTAAATGAAAGCCTTCTATTGTTCCGTCAGTAGAAGGGAAATTAAATTGTTGAAGAGCCCTGCTTAAATAGCAGGGCTCTTCTCCTTAAACCAGGCAGTCAGCAAGATACTCCGCAGTTAAGGGGATTCTAACATCTGATGCTTCTCTTAACTTTGTAGACCATCCTTTATCTAAAGCGCAGGAATTTTCAACCCTTTTGTGAGTATGCTCCCTGATGTAATCAACCCCTTCGACTAAATCCTCATCACCAGATACAAGTATAGCGGTATCATACGCATCAGATACAGCTAGGGTTACCATCTCCACGGCGATTCGTGTATCAACACCTTTTTGAATATGAGTTTTAAAAACAAATTCCTTCTTACAATCAGGATTGGGGCATTTAACTTTATACTCTTTTGGAATAAGCCTGCCCATTCTTTTCTGCAAATTATTAATCCAACCTAATTTCTCCAAGAACCTTTGTTGAGCTTTTTGTTCTTCAGGGTCTGCACTGGGAGAGCGAGTATTATAGTAATAAATACGTACTAGTCTTCGGTCTCCTAGCAGTTTATGAGCTAGCTTTTCAATATCAACTTGTTTACCCTTAGGAATTAATTCTCTAGTGCGTTTGTAAAGATTAGCACCATCAATAAATATCATTACACGAGTATCAGATATAGCCCTACCTCCTTGTGATATGAATTATACTACGAGAATAGATAGTGTCAAGATAGGGCTGTCTAGGGTGGAGCATTTCGCAACAAGCTGAATTGTCTTTAGCTTGCCTCATCGCTATAATTGAAAGGTACTGGTCTTTTTATTAAGGTACAAAATGCACTGGATATATTACGGAGGCCGTTATTTTACCCGGGTGGTTCTGTTCCTCTTTACCCGGTGGCGGGTGCTCGGCAGGGATAACATTCCGGATGAGGGGCCGTTACTGGTTGCGGCCAACCATCTAAATCTGGCTGACCCGCCGATAATGGGTTGCAGTATCAACCGGCAGGCGATGTTTCTGGCCAAAGAAGAGTTATTCCTGCACCGGATTCAGAGGTATATCGTCCGCAACTACGGCGCCTTTCCGGTACGACTCGGCGGCATGAACCGGGACGCACTGCGCTTCGCTGAGCAATGGTTCGGCAGAGGAAAGGCGATGATTGTATTTCCAGAGGGGCGACGGAGCATGGAAGCGCAGATGGTGGATGCCTTTTCCGGCTCGGCACTCATCGCAGTACGAAATGGTGTTCCTATATTGCCGGTGGGAATTTACGGCACCGAAAAGATAACCGGCCTTACCTGGTGGTTGCGCCGTCCCAGAATCACGGTGAATATCGGGCGCCCGTTTAATCTTCCGTCGGTGAATGGCAAAGTAACCAAGAAACAGCTCATGGAGTTCACGCATTCCATAATGGCACGTATTTCTGAGCTGTTACCCGAAGAATATCGGGGGCAATATGGTGGAGAGTAAAGCGAGCAAGATGACAATTGAAAAGGCGGATAAGGCAGGTTTCTGTTTCGGTGTGAAACGAGCCCTTGATATACTGGAGAAGGTGGCCCATGAGCGTGGTGGTGTGGAAACGCTGGGGGCGGTGGTGCATAACCGGCAGGTGTTGCAAAAGCTGGCGGAAATCGGCGTGAAGGTGGCCAAAAATGTAGAAGATATCCGCGGCGATGTGGTAGTAACCAGCTCTCACGGGATAAGCCCGCAGATTGAGGAGGAAATCGGGGCCAGGAATATTGAAATCATCAGCACCACCTGCCCGTTCGTACTTCGAGCACAGGTAGCGGCCCGGAGACTGGCGGAAGCCGGCTTTCTGGTGGTTATTTACGGCGATGCAGAACACCCGGAGGTCAGGGGTATTCTCGGCTGGGCCAAGGGAAACGGTATCGCCGCACTTGACGAAAAGTTCATTGCCAAGCTGGACCAGATACCGCGCCGCATTGGAATTCTGTCCCAGACCACGCAAGTACCGACCCGCTTCACTGAATTCGTCAGGAAACTGATTGATGCTGCTTTTATCCGGGATGCGGAAATGCGGATTATCGATACCATCTGCCACGATATCAGGGAACGCCAGGCCGCCGCCATCGAACTGGCCGGTCAGGTGGACCTGATGCTGGTTGTCGGCGGGCATCACAGCGCCAATACCAATCGTCTGGCCGAATTGTGCTCTCAGGTGGCGGAAACGCATCTGGTCGAAACCGCCGCTGAAATCCAGACTTCCTGGCTGGAAGGAAAACGACGTGTCGGGATAACGGCTGGCGCTTCAACCGATGAGCAGATAGTTAATGAAGTATTGAGGGCGTTGCAAGCGTAACTTAAATTGCCAGGCAGGTCACCGTACGTGATATGCCGGGAACAGGGTGAATCTTCCCGGTAACCAGGTCGCCAATATCATTTAGGCTCTCACCCTGCAGAATGGCAATGATGTCATAGGGACCCGTCACGGTATCCACCGACACAACACCGCTCAATTTTTGCAGGGCAGTAACCACGTCTCTGGTTTTGCCTACCTCGGTCTCAATCAATACAAATGCCTTAGCCGCCATCGTGCACACCCCCTTTCTGCCAGACTGACTGCAATCACCAGTACTCTGCAATCGGTAGTATAACCACTGCGATGGGCTCTGTCAAGGTGTATATTATAGTCTTACCTTGACGGCAGCAAGGGGCTTTATCTATAATTTTACTTGATTTCTACTGGAGGAAGCGGACTGTTCATTGCATTTCCCCGTTAGCAGATGTACAGCCTGGATAGGAAAGGAGCATTTCATTGGAATATTTTTTGACTGAAGAGCAGAAAACAATCAAAAGCCTGGCCCGAAAAATTGCCGAGGAGAGAATCCTGCCGGTACGGGCTGAGCTGGATGAAAAGGAAGAGTTCCCCTGGGCAATTGTAAAGGACCTGGCGGATGCCGATATGTTCCGTGTTTTCGTCCCGGAAGAGTATGAAGGGCTGGGCGGCGGTTGCCTGGAACTATGCCTGGTGGTGGAAGAGTTGAGTCGGGTGTGCGCTGGAGTAGCCGCAACCTATGCCGTGAATGCCCTTGGCTGTTATACGCTGATGGAATACGGAACCGAGGAGCAGAAACGCAAATACCTGCCGGATATCGCCGCCGGTAAAAAACTGACCGCCTTCGCCATCAGCGAGGCCACGGCGGGCAGCGATGCCAGTGCCATCAAGATGACCGCGGACAAGGTTGAAGGTGGCTATATGCTCAACGGCACCAAGCAGTTCATCACCAACGGCGGTGAGGCCGAGCTCTACACGGTGATAGTCCTGACCGAGAAGACCAGAGGTGCACGCGGCGCCAGCGCCATCCTCGTCGAGAAGGGAACACCGGGCTTCACCTTCGGCAAGAAAGAGAAAAAAATGGGTATCCGGGCATCCGCAACCCGGGAGCTCATCTTCCGCAACTGCCTCGTTCCGGAGGGGAACCTTATCGGCAAGCCGGGCATGGGATTTATCCAGGCGATGAGGCTCTTTGACCGCTCACGACCCGGGATTGGCGCGCAGGGGGTCGGTATCGCACAGGGGGCACTGGAGGTGGCGGTGGACTATGCCCAGCAGCGCATCCAGTTTGGACATCCGATTATCTCTCTGGCGGTGGTGCAGGACATGCTGGCGGAGATGGACATTCAGGTTGAGGCGGCCCGGGCGCTGGTCTACGCAACGGCGAGGACGGTCGATAGCGGCGCCCGAAAAATTACCGAGGAATCAGCCATGGCCAAGGTTTTCGCCTCGGATGTGGCGATGAAGGTCACCACCGACGCGTTGCAGATATGCGGCGGTACGGGCTATATGAAGGATTTCCCGGTGGAGAAGATGATGCGGGACGCCAAAATCACCCAGATATATGAAGGCGCCAATCAAATCCTGCGCAATGCCATTGCCGTTGAACTGAGAAAGCGAAAGGCAAGGACGGAATGAACATCGTCGTCTGCCTGAAGCAGGTGCCGGGTACCACGCAGGTCAAAATCGATCCCGAGACCAACACCCTTATCCGCCAGGGAATCGAAAATATCATAAATCCTTTTGATAACTATGCCATTGAGGAAGGGGTCCGGCTGAGGGAGCGATTTGGCGGCAAGGTGACCGCCATCAGCATGGGCCCATCGCAGGCGGAAACCGCCCTGAGAGAAGCCATCTCGCTTGGCGTAGATGAGGGGATTCTGTTGAGCGACCCCGCGTTTGCCGGCGCCGACACCTGGGCGACCTCCTACACGCTATCGGCGGCGATTCGCAAGCTGGGGCAGATTGACCTCGTCATCTGCGGTCGGCAGACGCTGGATGGTGATACCGGGCACGTCGGTCCACAGTTAGCCGAGATTCTGGACTTTCCGTTTGTCGCTTATGTCAGCAGCATAGAAGAGGTAGTTGATGGCGGGATGTGTGTTCGGCGCATGATTGAGGATGGATATGAGGTAATTGAAAGTCCTCTGCCCGCCGTGCTCACCGTGGTCAAGGAAATCAACACGCCACGCCTGCCCTCTCTCCGCGGCATTGCCCGGTCTAAAAGCGTTGTCATCCCGGTCTGGGGAGTTGAGGAGATAGACATAGACCCGGATAAGGTCGGCCTGTCCGGTTCTTATACGCAGGTGGTAAAGATATTTACTCCCCAACGGGTGTGCCAGGGCGAAATATTTCAAGGGGATTTGGAAAATCAGGTTGATTGCCTGATTGGGCGATTAAAGGATAACGGATTCGTATAAAGGCAGAAAGGTATGGGAGAAGGAAACCATCAGGGAGTCTGGGTATTTGCCGAGCAGCGAAACGGCGAAATCAAGGGTGTCGTCTACGAACTTCTGGCCAAAGGCAGGGAGCTGGCAGATACATTGCATACGGAATTGAGCGCCGTCTGCTTCGGTCACGACATCGGCGAGGTTGACCAGCTTATTGCTCACGGCGCTGACAGGGTCTATCTTGTCGATAATCCGGCGCTGTTAAATAATCAGGAGGACCTCCTGACGCAGCAGCTCGTCGAAATGATTCAGCAGCACCGACCGGAGATTGTCCTGGCCGGCGCCACCGCGCTGGGACGCGCCCTAACTCCCCGGGTGGCGGCAGCGTTGCCGACGGGGCTTTCCGCAGACTGCATTGACCTTGATATCGATGCTGAGAAGGGAATTTTGCTGCAGACGAAACCGACCTTTGGCGGCAATATCATGGCCGTTATCACCTGCCCCGAGGCAAGGCCGCAGATGGCGACGGTACGGCCTCACGTCTTTTCCAGGCGTGAGCCGGATGGTAGTCGTAAAGGAGAAATAATAAAAGTAGACTTTAATCGGGAGCGCATCACCTCAAGGACAAAGCTTGTCGAGTTTGTTGAAGAAATAACGGAAACGGTGAGAATTGAGGAGGCGGATGTCGTCGTGGCTGGGGGGCGGGGTTTGGAAAAGGCGGAAAATTTCGAGATGATTAAAGAGCTGGCCTCGGCTATGGGCGCGGCGGTGGGCTCTA
This sequence comes from Chloroflexota bacterium, assembly GCA_018829775.1. NCBI lineage: Bacteria > Bacillati > Chloroflexota > Chloroflexota bacterium. The sequence goes on from JAHJTL010000008.1 coordinate 17,209, forward strand.
CCCGCGCGGTGGTGGACGAGGGGTGGATCCCATATTCGCACCAGATAGGCCAGACCGGGAAAACGGTGTGCCCCAGGCTGTATATCGCCGTCGGCATTTCCGGTGCGTTGCAGCACGTGGTGGGAATGCAGACCTCGGAATGTATCGTGGCCATCAATAACGACCCCAATGCCCCCATCTTTGAGGTGGCCACCTATGGCATCGTCGGTGACCTGTTCCAGGTGGTACCGCTGCTCACCGAGAAGTTGAAGAAGCGGTAATCCAGTGCTTTTTTTAAACTATGCCACTTTAATAGACCCCTTTTTGCGAGGTGTCAGACTCTACACCGTATATTTTTCCAGAATGAAGGCCGGGGACAGGGTCCTGGATGTCTGCTGCGGGACCGGAGACCAGGCCTTTCATTACGCTAGGGCTGGCATCACGGCTACCGGCATTGACTTGGATCCGAATATGCTCAAATTGGCCCGGAAAGATAAAAGAAAAACAAGCAATGTCTCATTTCAGCGGGCCGATGCCTGCTATCTGCCATTCAAGGATAACTGCTTTGACTATGCTTCTATATCCTTCGCCCTGCACGAAAAAGAGAGAGCCGCCCGGGATAAAATAATTGCCGAAATGAAGAGGGTGGTCAGGAAAGGCGGCGCTTTGATTTTCCTTGATTTTCAGGTTCCACTGCCTAAAAAGATGTTATCTTATTTGGTCAGAGTTCTTGAATTTTTCGCCGGCAGAGAGCATCATCGTTGTTTCAGAGATTACCTGGCGCAGGGCGGCCTGGATGTGCTACTGGCCAGAAACCAGCTTGCCGAGACCAGAAGAGATTATCTCAACGACGGTCTCATCACTATAATCAAAGCGATGAACTCGTAGTATAACGCTTCACCGAGCTTGCGACGAATACGCCGATTGCCTTATAATGGAATGAACTGGCTGGCGAGGAGGTGGCTGCTATGGAGATAAATGTTTCCCAGTTGCTCAAGGAACCAATCGGGTCATCCCGTAAAAATAAAATAGACGAAACGATTGATATTGCAGACGATAAACATGACAGCGCAGTCAGCGGTGAAATCAGCTTACTCAGAACGCAGCGCGGTATTCTGGTCAGGGCAGGACTGCACACCGAGCTTGAGTTTACCTGCAGCCGCTGCCTGAGTGCGTTTCGTTATCCACTGGATATCAGTTTTGAGGAGGAATATATTCAGACTATTGATGTCAACAGCGGGCTGCCGCTTGAGACCTCCGGGGAGCCCGGTTCGTTCACCATCGATGAGCACCACATAATTGACTTGAGGGAGGCAGTTCGCCAGTACGCACTGCTGTTGATACCGATGAAGCCGCTATGTCGTGAAGGCTGCGCCGGTCTGTGCCCGGAATGCGGGCGTAATTTAAACCGGGGACCCTGTGGCTGCCCGGTGCGGACGGTTGACCCGCGATGGTCGAAATTGATGAATCTGCGTTAGTTCAGTAAATAAAGCTAGAGGATTGGTAGATTATGGGAGCGTTACCGAAAAGAAAGACATCTAAAGCACGCCGCGATAAAAGGCGAAGTCATATGGCATTGAAGCCCCCCCAGTTGGATTACTGCCCCCAGTGCCATAACCCGAAGCTGCCGCACCACGTTTGTCCCAACTGTGGCAACTATGCCGGCAGAGAGGTCATTAAGACATCAGGCCCTACACCAGGGTCAACATAAGGCACTTTTCACCAACTTAGCTCACGGTGTAAATTCATGGTCGAAGCAACCAAAGCAGCTTACGTCTTTCCCGGTCAGGGCTCGCAGTGGGCGGGGATGGGGCATGACCTGTATCAGAAATTCGCTTCATCAAAGGCTATCTTCCGTCAGGCTGATGAAGTGCTGGGATTTCCTCTCTCCAAACTCTGCTTTGAAGGGCCGGAGGAAGAACTGCGACAGACCATTAATGCCCAGCCGGCCATCCTGATTGTCAGTTTCGCCTGCCTGGAAGCTGCCCGTGAGGTGAATTCCGGTTTGCCGCAGGCCCGGTTTGTGGCCGGCCACAGCCTCGGCGAGTATACTGCCCTGGCTGTATCCGGAGTGTTTGATTTCGAGACCGCGGTCTATCTGGCAAGGGAGCGGGGTCGTCGGATGCATGAAGCCGACGCTGTGCGTCCCGGAAGCATGGCGGCGGTTATCGGCCTTGAAGAATCGTCGCTGCTTAAGATATGCCAGCAGACGGGAACCTGCATTGCGAACGTGAATTCGCCGGGTCAGCTGGTTATAGGCGGCGATAGCGATGGTGTTTCTCAGGCCATGGAACTGGCCAAAGATAGGGGAGCGGCCCGTGTGATACCGCTGCCGGTAAGCGCTGCCTTTCACACTCCATTGATGCAGCCCGTCGTTGAGGACATGACGGAGATTATTTCCCAGCTTACCTTTGCCGACCCGACTATCCCCATCATTGCCAATACCACTGCACGGCCACTGACAACGGCGCAGGAAGTTAAAGAAGAGCTTATCCAGCAGCTGGTCAACTGTGTCCAGTGGCAGCGCTCCGTGGAATATATGATTGATGAAGGAGTGACCACATTTCTTGAAATAGGACCGGGAAAGGTGCTCGCCGGCCTGATAAAGCGCATAAACCGCGAAGTCCAGACCATAAATATCGGGGATGCGCAGGCGGTAAGCAGTATTACGGCATAATCCAAGGTGGTAAACATGGATTTATCGGGTAAAGTAGCCATTGTGACCGGTGGTGCCCGTGGCATCGGGAGAGAAATTGCGCTCAGGCTGGCCGAGGCTGGCGTGACCGTTGTGGTGAGCGATGTTGCCGACGCGGAACCGGTGGCTGAAGAAATAAGAAAAATGGGCGGACAGAGCCTGGCAGTCGCAGCCGATGTCACTTCCACATCCGACGTTGCCGGTCTGGTGGAAAAAGCGACTGACAAATTCGGACGGATTGATATTCTGGTGAATAACGCGGGCATCGCCCGCGACCAGCTTTTAATGCGGATGTCGGACGAAGACTGGGAAGCGGTGCTCAACGTGAACCTGAAGAGCGTTTTCCTGTGCACGCGCGCCGTACTGCGGCAAATGGTCAAGCAGAGGTGGGGTCGCATCGTCAGCATATCCAGCATCGTGGGTATTGTGGGCAATCCCGGTCAGGCGAATTATGCCGCATCCAAAGCCGGGGTAATCGGCTTCACCAAAACGCTCGCCCGTGAGGTTGGCTCGCGCGGCATTACCGTCAACGCCATTGCCCCCGGTTTCATCGCCACCAAGATGACCGAGCAATTGAGCGAGGAACGGAAAGGGGAGATGCTGAAGCGAATACCGCTCGGTTTTCTGGGCACGCCGCGCGATGTGGCCGAGGCGGTAGCGTTTCTTGCTTCAGAAGAGGCGAGATATATCACCGGGCAGGTACTGGGCGTGGATGGCGGACTGGGGGGACTGTAGAGATAAATAGAAGGGGCAGGGCGAAAGCCCTGCCCCCCTCTCATAAGTAAATCACTGTGCTGGCTATGGCTTCCACTTACCGAGACCGGGACCAGATGGTGACAGGTATGCAATGCCCTGAGATCCTTCATATGGGTCATTGTATACTTCCTGGATAACAGCGAATTCTCCCCAGATATCCGGCCCAATCTCGGTGTCATCGGCGGTGTACCATGTTCCAGTGTTTGCTAGGCCAATCCTATGGGCATCCGCTGGTACGGCAACTATCTTGACGAAATAGTTCCACTGGCTACCATCTTCATTCTCGTCCCACTGGTGATTTGTCAGCCAGGCACCAGAACCGATGTAGCTAGGGAAGCCATAGTGTCTGTCCAGTTTACCATCACCGTCACAGTCCTTATTGCTCAGCCAGGCATCATTCCACTTCATCTGGAGCCAGGTATCGCTCTCGGTTACCGGAGTGGTCGGTCTGCCAGAGTTTTCATACCAGCCATTGAACATATGAGCTTGATAGTTGTATCCCCACTGGTCATAGCCCAATACTAATGGGTTTCCTAGTGAGTCAACGAGGCCTCCATCCTTTATTGTGGTACATTTTTCGGGTTGCCCTGCCATTACTGGCGCTGTCATTGCCAGCAGCAGTACCACTGCCACCACTATTGCTATTAACTTCTTCACTTTTTCCTTACTCCTTTCTCTTTAGTTTTTATCTCACCCCAGTTAATCAGTTAAGTTTTTTTCCTTTCAAACACTGCCACCTCCCTTATAAAAACATAAAACCGACCTCATAGGGTCGGTTTCACTATTGGCTCCCCACCACCCAAGTGCCCAATTACGGGCGGCGGTTCATTGCCTCCCTGGTTATCTCTGGCTGCCGGGTTAGGATATCAACTCATTTCTTGCCTCTATGGTTTAGTCCTTGAAATCCTTCACCCTAGGGTTAACAGTATAGTTCGCCATATGGCGAATGTCAAGGTATCCAAACCTCACTTTACCTATCCATTGAAACGACTTTGTAACAACTCTGCAACCTTTTTGTAACATTTATGGGTGTGTATTTAACCAGTTTGTAACAATAGGCGTGTAAAATAGATATAGTTAAAGATAGGATAGGGAAAGATAGGATAACTAGAAATAGGATAGTTGAGGAATATGGAACGTAAGAACCAATCTAACTCCACACTGACAGTGACAGAGGCAGCCCGTCTCCTCCATATCCATGTCAACACGGTGAGAAGGTGGAGCAATCTGGGAATAATAAAAAGCTACCGCATTGGTCCTCGGCTTGACCGAAGATTTTGGAAAGAAGACATTACTGCCTTACTTGTCGAGTTGAAAATAAACCGTTGAAATGGCAGCAAAGGCTACTTTAATTGAGGAAGGTCCAAATTGACCTCCATTGCTCATCTGCTCCACTCAATCAAAAAAGAGGTTTCGCCTTTTGATTGTCTTGCTCTATATCTGACTTACTTTACCAACTCCTTCATAAACGTCCGCCAGAGCCCTTTACCTATTTTCCCCCATTGTCTCAAGATTCGGTCGGTGACGAAGCCCCCACTCCTTGAAACACTGAAGCACTTCCTCATCGCCGGGGTCATGCCAGTAGCGGTAGAAATCGGAGACGTAGAATTCCGGGTCAAATCCAGACACACAGGCCACCACCCTGTTGGCCACCTTCTCCACCTTGGGCAGTGCTGCGGCTGAGGCCACCGGCACGGCGACGATTATCTCGTTGGGCTGGCGGTACCGCACCGATTCCACGGCGGCCATCATGGTATAACCGGAAGCGAGCCCGTCATCAACGATGAGGACCGTTTTGCCCTTGACCAGTGAGGGAGGCTTTTTACCATGATAAAGCAGACTACGCTGGCGAATGTTAGTTCTTACCCGGCTCACCTGATAGTTGATCTGTTGCTGGCTTAGATTAAATCGTTTTGCGATTTCCTCGTTGAGTATGGTGGTGCCATCGTCGGTCACGGCGCCAAAACCGCCCTCGGGGCTGAGCGGAAGGGGGATTTTGCGCGAGATGATGACATTAAAATCGGCATTGAGCGCCAGCGCCACCCCCAGCCCGACCAGCACCCCGCCATTGGGGATCGCCAGCACCACCGCAGACCGGTTCTTGTACTCGGTAAGTCTGGTCGCCAGTTGCCGGCCGGCATCGTAGCGGTTCTCAAAAATCGGTTCCTGTCTGGTAAAACGCATGCTCATTATCTCAGTCTTGAATTCAACTGATTAACTTGAATTCAGTAACATCCACCAGTCCCAGGTCGGTGAGCTTGAGTTCGGGAATCACGGGCAGGGCAAGGAAGGAAAGAGTGGCAAAGGGGGAAGGGAGTCTGGCGCCAAGCTCCCTGGCTATCTGCTCCAGCTTTCCCTGTTGGGTGACCACGGTTTCCAGAGATTCAGCGGAGAGCAGTCCGGCGATGGGCAGCCCCAGGCTGGCCAGCACCTTTCCATCCGCCACTGCAACCAAGCCGCCCTGCAGGCGCTCGACCTCCCGAATCGCCGCCAGTATATCTTCATCGCTCGTCCCGACGGCAACGATGTTATGCGAATCATGGGCCACGGAGGAAGCAAGCGCTCCTTTCTTCAGCCCGAAGCCGGTCACCATTCCTTTTCCTATGTTGCCGGTTGCCTGGTGCCTCTCCACAACCACCAGTTTCAGGATGTCCCTTTCCGTATCAGGAATAACCTGACCATCGACTATTTTCACCTTCATATAGCGTTTGCGGGTAACAATCTGTCCCGGTACGACCTCAATAACGGGCAACTCGTCTGCTGGAGCAGGTAACCTCAATTTCTCCGGGGTAACCGGTTTGATGTTTACCCTTCCGGTTACCGCGTGTTTATCTGCCATCGGCAGTGAGAATAGTGGCTTTCCCTCTCTGGCGACCAGGCAGCCGCGGTAGAAGACCATGTTCACTCGCAGGTTATTCAGGTCATCCAGCACCAACACATTGGCGAAGTAGCCGGGAGCTATTGCTCCCAGACCATCAAGGCGAAAATACGCCGCGGTATTGATGGTGGCCAGCTGGATGGCCCGCACCGGGTCAAGGCCGAGACGAATTGCCTTGCGCACCACGGCATCGATATCTCCATCGTGGAGCAAGTCGTAAGCGCTGCGGTCATCAACGACGAAGAGGCATCTTTTATAGGTCTTGTCGGTGACCAGCGGCAGCAGGGTCTCCAGGTTCTTTTCCGAAGAGCCCTCCCGTATCATAACGAACATGCCCTTTTCCAGCTTTTCCCTGGCCTCTTCAAGGGTTACTGATTCATGGTCGGAGCCTATACCGGCGGCGATATAGGCGCTGAGGTCTTTTCCCCTGACCCCGGGTGCATGCCCATCAATAATCTTGCCCTGGCTCAGGGCAATCTTGCGCAGCATATTGCTATCACCGTGAATGACCCCGGGGAAGTTCATTACCTCACCCAGCCCGATGGTCTCCCGCCAGCGCAGTATCTGGCGAATTTCCTCGGGGCTGATGCTGGCGCCCGATGTCTCAAGATGGGTCGCCGGAACGCAGGACGGCGCCATCAGGAACAGGTCAAGAGGCAGCCTGTGAGCGCAGTCAAGTACATAGCGCATCCCTTCCAGGCCGCAGACATTGGCGATTTCATGGAGGTCGGTGACGATGGCCGAAGTGCCCCGTGGTATAACTGCCTGCGCATACTGGCCAATATCAAGCATCGAGCTTTCCAGGTGAACGTGCCCATCGATAAAGCCCGGGGCAAGGTACTTGCCGGAGACGTCTACAGTCTGCTTTGCCTCACTGTAGTCCCCCACACCGGCAATGCGGTCGCCGCAGATGGCGACGTTTCCTGATGTTATTTCCCCGGTAAATGTGTTTACCACCCTGGCATTGGCGAGGATGAGGTCGGCTGGCTGGTCTCCTCTGGCCACCGCGATTAACCTGGCTTGCCTGGATACCATTATGATTTGTCCTCCAGGTAGCAGATATCGGGCAGGTTGCGGAATTGCTGGTTCGCGTCCAGTCCATAACCGACGAGGAACTTGTTGGGCACGGTAAAACCGAGGTAGTCAATGTTCACGGGAACCTTCCGCCGTGATGGCTTGTCGGAAAGAGCGCAGATTTTCACCGAGGCTGGCTTTTGTTTCTGCAGGTAATCAAGGAGGAAAGTGGTGGTGAGCCCGGAATCCACAATGTCCTCCACGACCAGCACATGCCTGTCCCGTACCGGAGTCTCCAGCTTTTTCACCACTTTGATTTTGCCTGAGGTCTGCGTGCCGCTGCCGTAGCTGGATAGACCGATGAAATCCACCTCAAGTGGAAAATCGAGATGCCGGATAAGGTCGGCTAAAAATACAAACGAACCTCTGAGGATGCCCAGCAGAAGGGGGTTCTTGTGGCGGTAATCTTGGCTTATTTCGGAAGCGAGGCGCCTGACAGTGGCCTCAATCTCCTGACGGTGGAAAAGGACGCGGAGCTCTGCTTTGGAATTCATATCTAGTTGAGATTATAAACCTAACCTGTTTACCTGTCCACCGTGAATCCATAGGCCTGGTTAGGCGCTCATTTGACATTTGGCGAAATTCAGTTCAAATTAAGACTTCAGTCGGTCAATACTGAAGACGCTATTCTCAATATCGCGTTTTAATCGTTATGGATGGAATACCTGTAGCTGCCTATTGATGATTAAATAGGGGCCGAGCTATGCCAACTCTAGCGCCTGCCTCTCATAACGAAGAACAGGATAATCAGAATAACAATGACGGCAATTCCAACCCAAGTCAACATTGATAATTCTCCTCCTTTTAGCTAGGAATTAAGAAATCCAACCATATTACTATACCAGACTGCAATCTTTCAGAATAATATTCCTTTCATAGCCAACGTATGTGCCCTGTACGGTGGCTGTTTGGCCATCGGTCAGGCGCGATAAATATGTACCGTGCTCGCGGCTGAAAGTACAGCGCACCTGCCGGGTTACCCGTCCTCCGGCACCACCCAGAAGAATGTAAAAAATATCCAGGTGGTCTTTGGCGAATATTTTATCCACGGTTCCGGTTACTTGCAGTATCTTGTTCAATAATTTGTTATTCGTGCCTGTCTTATCCGAATTGAAGGCTGCGTTCAGTTCTTCAACGGTTGTGATTATGGTACCGGTAGATGCATCGGGTTCCAAGGCTGTGGCAGCTACCGGTTCCGTTGCAGGTGCTGGCTCTACTTCAGGCTCGATTTCGGTAACTGGCTCCGGTGCTGGTTCCGCCTCGGAATCGGGTGCAGGTGCTGGTTCAGTTTCAGCTTCAACTTCGGCCACAGCTACCGGTTCCGCTTCGGCTATTGATTTCTCTTCCGCAACGGGTTCACCCTCCAGTTCGGGCGATGGTTCAATCTCGCTCTCTGCTTTAGCTTCGGCTTCAACCTCAGCTAACGGTTCAGGGGGCGCTGGTGTCTCAGGCTCTATTTCTGGCTCCGGTTCCGGCACAGGTGGTGCTGGTTCTGCTTCAACTTCAGCAACCGGTGCGGGCTCCGGCTCATCTTCCAGGACTGGCCTCGGTTTATATCCTCTCTCTTCCTGTATCTGCCGGTATGTCTTGGGTACCGTCTTGAAAGCGCCGGAGAGCAGCGGGTGACCGCACCACTGGCAAGCCCAGTCTTCTGTTCTAAGTGTCTCCCGACCACAATTAGGACAATTTGGCATATGAGCCCTCTTTCCCACAGATTATACCATATTATATTCGAATGTGAACTAGCGGTACGCCCTTGACTTTTGGCATATAGCTGTGGTTTGGCCCTGTCTGCAAATTTGTAATATTTTTGGAACACGGCTCAGGGCGCAATGACTACTTTGCCGGCATCCCTGGCGCCGACAACCTCAAGTGCTTTAGGTAACTCTTCCAGTGGAAAGGTGTGCGTTACCGCTTCCTCAACCGGCAGTGAGGTTCTTTCCAGCATGGAGATAGCATCTTTGAATATCAATGCTGGATAACCCCAAGACCCGTGAATATCCAGGTCCTTATGGCAAATATAGAACGGTATGATTTCGGTTGGTCCGTTGTTGGTGAAGTTACCGACCTCAATGAGTTTGCCTCCGCGACGGGCAAAATCGAGCGCCTCTTTAAATGCGTGGGGACTACCAGCCGCCTCAATTACAACGTCAGGCCCAACTCCTTCGGTAGCTTCTTTCACCTTTTCCAAGCGCTCTTCGACCGGTAACCTGCCATCAATGAGCATATCGGCACCGAGCATACTCGCCTTATCCAGCCTTTCAGATAACAGGTCCTGCACGATAATCAGACCAGCCCCACTGTAGCGCAGAGACGCAACTACCATCAGGCCTATTGGACCAGCACCCAGCACCATAGCACTACGCCCAACGCCATATCCATGACCCATGAATGGTTCTCCGGGGCTGTAAGCACGTTCTACCGCTCTGATTGCAGTACTAAGCGGTTCAATGAGGATTGCCCGCTTCAAAGACATGCCCTCTGGTATTTTAAATACGTTGGAGCCAGGAAGGACATAAATATATTCGGCATAGCCTCCCCACAAACTTGGCTCCTTTCTGACCGGGGTAAATCCGTACACTACATTTCGGTTGGGACAAAATGCGGGGCGATGTGGCATATTTCGGCAATAATAACAGCGGCCACACACCTTACCGCTGGGAGCTAATGCCACTCTATCTCCAATCTTCAAAGGCCCATTATATATGTTCATGCTTTCATCGGCCTTACCGCCTAATTTCTCGACGGTTCCGATAATTTCATGCCCGGCTATAAAGGGAAAAGGGGCTTTCGGCGCATGCCCGAGGTAAATATGCTTGTCGGTGCCGCAGATACCGCAGGCCTCGACCTTCAGCAGGGCACAGTCCTCGGCCACCGCAGGTATCTCGAACTCCTCCGTTTCCATTTTCTCTGGTGCAAGGAAAACCCAGGCGTGACTTTTGGTCATTGTCTGATACCTCCTGTTAAATGATAAGCAGACGGATAATTCAGTTCCGAAGAGACATAATACCACTGTTAACCCTGCGTTGCAAAAAATTATTAAAAAGACCGAAAAATGAGGCCGTAGGTATTGACAAAAGGTGGGAAAAATGTTAGAAATATATAACGTTAGAAATATTTAACTATGGAGCGGTTGGATGAGAACAAAGAAAGTATTCTGGGCAGTTGCTATAACGGCACTTGTCGTGGCCATTATTCTCATCTCACTGGAAGCGTACTATGTCGTGGTGGCGTTTCTGGTTGGGCTTTTGCTCATGGGTCACCGCGAACTGTGGTCATTACTCAGGCGACGGAAAATGCCGCCGATTGACGAACGGGTAAGGGAAAATACCGGCAAATCAGTGCGCAATGGTTTTATCTTTTTCGTTATTGCCACCGCATTCCTGATGTTGCCCTTCAGTGTCAGGCTGGTGGAAGAACCGACTACGGTGCAGGTTCTGGGAGGCTTGTTTATCGCTGCCGGAGCCGTGTATTTGCTCTCCTATCTTTACTATGACCGGGTAGAACCAGGGCTGGATAATAAGAGTTTGAAATTATTGAAAACTTTTTTATTGCTCGCGGGAATATCGCTCGGGGCGTTAATCATCAGTATTTTCCTGCACAATGCCATTTCCGCGCTGGCTATGCACCTCTTTGACACCGAATTCGAGGAACCGGTCTTCTTTATCATTGCCACTATCGTATGCCCGCTGGGTCTTGCGGTGGGAATTATCGGCAGTCTGGTGATATACCTCAAGGGCCTGTTCCGCAGGGCTCTTTGAATAAGTATGAAAACCAGGATTAAAGAATACCGGACAAGACTTAATTTGACCCAGGAGAGACTGGCCGAAATGGTCGGTGTCCGGCGCGAGACCATAATATTTCTGGAGCAGGGCCGGTACAATCCGTCGCTGCGACTGGCGCACAACGTAGCCCGGGCGCTACAGACCACGATTGAGGAATTGTTTATCTTCGAAGGTAACGAGCGTGCCGACGATTAGCGTATATTACTTTTATTGACGACCCAGAATATTCCCTATTGACAGCACCATCATCTTGTTATACTCTTATGCACAAGACAAACGTGAAGGAGGACAGCAATGGAGAAATCATCTACCGGTCTGGATGAAAACGTTGCCGGATTACTATGCTACGTACTGGGCTGGATAAGCGGGCTGGTCTTTATCCTCATCGAGCAGGAAAGCAAGTTCGTCCGCTACCATGCTATGCAGTCGATTTACATTTTTGGAACCATCACCGTAGTGGCAATTGTCATTGGCTGGATACCCGTTATTGGCAATGTGATTGCAGGCCTGCTCGGGCTGCTTGGATTTATCCTGTGGATATTCCTCATGATACGGGCCTACCAGGGAGCCAAGCCCAAGGTGCTCTGGGCGGGTGACCTGGCGGAGAAGTGGGTGCAGAAAAAGGGCGACTAAGCCACGGGCTTGTCTGGAAAAATAAAGAAGGGAAGGGCCTTTCCCCTCCCTTCTTTTTATTCATTATTTTAAATTCAAAATGCTCAATCCACCTGTTTGAACCGGCTCTGTGGTGCCCCGCATATCGGGCACTTGTCCGGGGCCGCGCCTTCAACTGTGTAGCCGCAGACCTGGCAGACGAAAAAGGGCCTGCCTTCCAGTTGCTGGCCGCCTTTGACCGCCTGCAATGCCTTTTCGTACAACGCGTGGTGGATTTTCTCCACCTTGTTGGCAAAGTCGAAGGTTACTTCTGCCCTTTTCACACCTTCGGATTTGGCCTGCTCGATGAATTCCGGGTACATCTTGGTGAATTCATAGTGCTCGCCGCCGATGGCTTCCCCTAGATTTTCCTCGGTGGATTTAATGTTGCCCATGGTGCTCAGGTGGTTGCGGGCGTGTACCGTCTCCGCTTCGGCGATGGCCCGGAATAACCGCGCGACCTGCGGATGCCCGTCCTTCTCCGCCTTCTCGGCAAAGAACAGATAACGTCGGTTGGCCTGGCTTTCACCGGCAAAAGCGGCCTGCAAGTTTTCCTGAGTATTGCCCATATGCGTAGCCTCCTCGTCCTCTTTCATTCGTTGTATATTTCTAGCCAATAATTATATCATTTCATTTTGCGGCTGTCTTGCTCTCGGGCTTCTCCGAAGCCCCCATAATTTTCTGTCACATATCCGCCGGACTGCAGCCTTCCCCGCCCATCATGGCCATCATGTTGCGCATCATCCCTGCCATCATTTTGGGTATAGCCCGTGAAGCCAGTGCTACCAGAATCCCGCCGCTAATGGCGCCGACAGTCGTCACAACCATGTATTTCCTGAGATTACAGCCTCCGTTAGACATCGCTACATCCTCCGTTACCAAATCAATTAGTGCGTAATGATTGGATAATAATCTGCCCTGGTAATATTGTCAATATCTATATCTGTTTTCCAGCTTGACAAGTGTTAAACAGCTTGGGTAAAGTGTCCTTTATTGAGTGTATTTAAGAAAGGAGAAGGATTATGGCATCCAAAGTCTTCGCACTGGTGAGCAGCGCGGATAGGGAGGTGGCGCTGGAGGTGGGGCTGGTCTACCCGTTGAATGTGGCCAAAAAGGGCTGGATGGACGAGGTGAAGGTCATCTTCTTCGGCCCTTCGGAGAAGGTGGCGGCCAATGACGTGGAGGTGCAGGGAAGGATAAAGGAGCTGATGGAGGCCGGCGTAGAAGTGCTGGCATGCAAGTGGTGTGCCGACCGCATGGGCATTACCGAGAAACTGGAAGCCGTTGGCATCAAGGTGGTCTATGTTGGGTCGGTAATTTCGGACCTTCTGAAAGAAGGCTGGGCATCATTGACCTTTTAATTTTAAATTATTTTATTGGAGGTATTATCAATGGAACTCTTGGAAGGAATAAAAACAAGGCAGAGCACCCGCGGTTTCAAGCCCACCCCCGTCCCTAAGGACGTGATAAACAAGATTCTGGAGGCGGTGAGCAACACCCCCTCCTACACCAATACCCAGCCCTGGGAGGTGGTTGTGGTGAGCGGGAAAAAGAAGGATGAACTGAGCAAAATTATCTTTGAGCTGGCGAAGGCAAAGGCGCCGACCAATCCCGACCTGCCCATGCCCAAGAGCTGGCTGCCAGAATACGAAGCACGCTCCGGTGAGCACGGTGCACGACGGCTGGCCACGCTGGGCATCGAAAGAGGGGATGAGGAGGGGAGAGAGAAGTTGCGCCTGATGAACTTCGAGTTCTACGGCGCGCCCTGTGCCGCCTTTCTCTTTATAGATGGGTCGCTGGGAGAATGGTCCATCTTTGATATGGGGCTGTTCGCCCAGAACCTGATACTGGCGGCGCACTCGCTGGGCGTGGAGAGCGTCCTGCAGGCCTCGGTGACCAACTACGCGCCGGAGATTAAAAAATTCCTGGGCATACCGGATAGTAAAAAGCTGATAATATGCATCCCGCTGGGCTACCTGGACGAGGAGGCCAAACTGAACGCCTACCGCAGCCTAAAACAGAAACCGGAAGAATTTACCAAGTGGTGTGAATAGGGAGATATGAAAAGAGGGGGCTTTCGCCCCCTCTAGAATTTCTGGCCTTTTATTTTGGCCACTTTTCAATTTTCCAAAGATACTTACCGAATTTTTCCATTGCTTGCGCAAGACGAAGCGAGTAGACGGCGAAACCGTCTCTTGTTATATGCCCTAACTGGCTAAATGTTTCTAGAGTACTCATCGCTAATTCAAGTTCACTTATCGGCAATAGGTCTAAATCAAAAATCTCCAGTTTTGAATACATGAGGTTTAACATTTGTTTTATCCACGACCGAGGAACGTCTGGGTCACCGCTCTGAAATGGATATTTCACGTCTGGTGGCGTTACCTTAGCTGTCCATTCCTCTTCACTGCAAAGCACCTTTTCAAATGCTTTACCTACAATTATTGCTATCCCTTCAGGTTCTTTTCTACCTTCACGGATTTTTTTCCAAACTAATAAACTACGACCTAATCCTTCTATTTCTATTATCCCGTTACCTACAGGGTTTAATCGTTCAATAGCATCTACACAGCTACCACCCCATTTTCTCAATAGTGCTTTTACCAAGCGTTTCTCTCGTCTAGTTTGTAACCATTTCAAAATCAAGGGTATAAGAATGACTGCTGGTATAAAAAATATAAGTCCCGTAACAAGCTGCTGGACGAATTCAATGTTCCCTACAATTTTCCATATATAGCTGAGTACTACATTCATTCTTGTTTACTCTCCCCTTATCAACCTCTCCCCGTACTCTAGTAAGACCTTCGCGCGCTCGGGGGGAGTCTTTTTTGTCTCCAGGTATTTTTTCAGGGCTTCGAGAGGGGTGATTTCCTCGGCGGTGAACTGACCAAGCCGGTGTCTCGCCTCACGCTGTATCTCCCGCGCTACGGTGGAAAAATGGGCCTCCTCCAGTGCCTCCCTGATGTCAGCGTCGCGGAGCTGCCCCTCGAGCTGTGCCGGCACGGTGATGTCGAGTCGCACAATGGCTTCTTTAATCTTTTTCCCCTGTTTCGCGATAGCCTGGAGCACGGTGGTGGTGGGGTCAACGTCCTGCTCCTCCAGCGCCACCTCAATGGTGAGGAAGCGGCGGCCTTCCAACGGATGGAAATTAAAAGATGCCTGCCGTTGTCCGCCGGATTTTTCGGGCTCAATCTCCACCAGATAGAAGCCTTTTTCATCTGCCTCGTCGGTGAAGTCGAGTCGCGACAGGCTGCCGGCATAGGCGACGGGCGGGTTCTCGGACAAGACCTGGTGCTTGTGGATGTGGCCCAGGGCAATGTAGTCAAAAGCCGGGTTGGCCACGTTGCTCAGCAGCAACACGTGCTCCTGCCCGATGGTCATCTGCTTCTCCGTGCCGGGCTGGGCGCCGGCGACCCATACATGGGCGGCGAGGACGGCGGGCAGGGAGGGGTCAAGCCTGGAGACGTGAAGCTCGATAGCGCCGGTCAGCGCCTGTTGCAGCCTTTCCCTCATCTGCTCGAAGTCGAGGTTCTTCGTTTCCTCTCGACTGAGCAGGACACTGCGTCTCAGCCACGGAAGCGAGGCCACCTGGACGGTACCACTGCGGGTGGGGATTTTGAAAATTTCGGGGCGGTTGGAGACATAGACGTTTTTCACCGATAAGGTGTCAAAGATTTCGGTGCTGGTGGCCCGGCCGATGGCGTTGGGCAGGTCGTGGTTGCCCACGAGGAGAAAGATGGGGATGTCATTTGAAGAGAGGCGGTTGATGCGCCTGGCAAATTCTCGTTGCTGCGTCTGGGTCGGCTCGCGGGTCTTGTAGGCATCCCCGCAGAAGATGACCAGGTCCACTTCGTTCTCTATGGCGAAATCGACTACTTTGTCAAGGGAAGCGAGGAAATCAAGGAGACGCGTTGAAAGTCCCGTGGTCGGGTCGGTGTGTCCGTAGGTCTCAACGCCGAGGTGTAAATCGGCGAAGTGGAGGATTTTCAATTTATCCTCCTTTAGTTTCTTCTTTCCATATCTGGCCGCCGGGAGGAAGCACAAAGAGGTCTTCGCCGGCCAGCTTGGCGGCGAGCGTATCTTTGAGGGTGGCGATGGGGACCCTTATCTGGTTCATACTATCGCGCTCACGGATGGTAACCTGGTTGTCCTCCAGCGACTGAAAATCGATGGTGACGCAGTACGGGGTACCAACCTCGTCTTGGCGGCGATACCTTCGACCGATGCTCTGGGTATCATCGTAATGGACCATCCAGCATGGCCGCAGGCTATCATATACCTCTCTGGCGGCCTTCGCCAGGTTTTCTTTCTTGCTCAACGGCAGCACAGCTACTTTGTAAGGCGCCAGGGAGGGGTTAAGGTGTAGTACCACCCGGAGCTCGCCCTGAGCGATTTCTTCATCATAGGCATCGCAGAGGAAGGCCAGCACGGAACGGTCAACCCCCGCCGACGGTTCAATGATATAGGGAACGATGTGCTCGTTGGATTCCTCGTCAAAGTAGGTCATTTCTTTGCCGCTGTGTTTGGCATGCTGCACCAGGTCGTAATCGCCGCGATTGGCAATGCCTTCAAGTTCCGCCCAGCCCATGGGGAAATTGTAGTCGATGTCATAGCACTTCCGTGCGTAGTGCGCCAGTTCTTCATCGCCATGGGGACGCAGGCGAAGGTTTTCTTCCCTGACGCCGAGGTTCAGATACCACTTGCGTCTCTCCTCAAGCCAGTAATCGAACCATTCATCCGCCGTCTCCGGCTTTATAAAAAATTCGATTTCCATCTGCTCGAACTCGCGGCTGCGGAAGATGAAGTTGCCGGTGGTTATCTCGTTGCGGAAGGCTTTCCCGAGCTGGGCGATGCCGAAAGGCAGCCGTTTCCGTGTCGTGTTGAGCACGTTCTCGAAATTGACAAAGATTCCCTGCGCGGTCTCAGGTCGCAGGTAGACCACGTTGGCGTCCTCCTCCACCGGTCCCATAAAGGTCTTGAACATCAGGTTGAACAGGCGGGGTTCGGTAAGCTCACCACCGCAGGAGGGGCAGGTGTTGTCGGTCACCTCATCGCTGCGCCATCTCAGATGACACTGCTTGCACTCCACCAGCGGGTCGGTGAACTGCTCGAGGTGTCCACTGGCCGCCCACGTCTGAGGGTGCATCAGGATGCTGGCGTCCAGTCCCACCATGTCATCGCGCCCCTGGACGACGGCACGCCACCAGGCCTGCTTTACGTTCTGTTTCAACTCCACACCCAGCGGCCCGTAATCCCAGCAGCTTGATAGTCCGCCATATATCTCACTGCTCGGAAAAATGAAGCCTCGCCGCTGGCTGAGCGAGACAATCTTCTCCATGGTAACAGTGCCCGGCGTTTTTTCTGCCATTAAGAGCGCTCCTTAACGTATGCCGTATGGTAATTATAACTTCCTTGCCAGGGCCTGCTGTATGGCGAGGAAGAAAAGTGCACCCAGAACGATGCCTCCAAGGCCCATGGCAATTATAGCGAATAACCATAAAGGCATGAGGTATAGCCCGTACGAATTGTAGCTGAAAATGGCCAGCATTGCAAAAACGAGGACGATCTGCGGCAGGGCGACCATATTGCCCATGAGCAATAGCAATGCTTCGGAACGTTTACCGGCGGTCGACTGGAAGCGACTGCCAAGCCGGATTACGCCCATAACGATGGCAACACCGAGTCCGGTCAGCAGGAACTGTGGCACCAGAAGCCAGGCAGTAGCAGCGCCGCGGCCTGTCCATCGGTCGGGCAGGCTGTCCCTGAAATGGTAAGCAACCTCCCCGGGAAGCTTGGGGTAAAAATAAATGGTAAGGCCGATAGCAAGGAGCAGGAAGAATACAGGAAGGGCGATATATCTCCAGCGAAAGGGCATCATTTATCTTTACGTGGGCGTCCCCGCTTTCTCCACCCCAGTATCTCGAGGAGATAACCAACTGCCGTCTCCTCCAGTCCAGGGTGACGCAGCGACAGGTCAGGGTTGATATGATAGCGATTACGTCTCCCCTCCCGCTCCTTGCTGATGTAGCCATCCTGTGACAAATCGGCGATTATTTTGCGGGTGGCTCTTTCCGTAATGCCAACAGCTCGGGAAAGTTCCAGGGCGGTAATCCGGGGGTGGAGCGAAAGGTAGCTGAGGATGACGGCGTGGTTGGTTAAGAAAGTCCACTTAGACATTGCCATTTAATAAATAAAAATGAATTGTAAATCATCATTGTCAAATCATGATAAATAGACTGTCCATCTTTATAACACAAGTGGGTGGGACAATGCAACTCCTTCTCTCTTTGCTGCGCCTTCAAATATAAGTTTTCGCCGAAAAAGGTAAATCAATTTACTAACCACGTGATTGAGGAAGCTACAAAAAATTTAAATAGGAACTCTTGTGTCTATTGACAAGATATAAATAATGTTCTATAATACATGAAAAAGAAAACATAAATTATAAATCATAACTAATATTACATGGGTAATTATACCAAAATCAAGGTAAGCACCGGAAAAATAATAACAAAGAGGCTTGGTAAATGTTCTGGCGAAAAAAGAAAATCATGGCGGCTCCTGTTGAGGTAAGCCCTGCGGGAACTGGTACTGCTGTCGCGAGCATGGCGCCGGTTGCTGTCGCGAAAGCGACGCCGTCGGAAATCGAAACAAAGGGAAAAAAGGTTGAAAAATTGCCCGGGCCCAAACCAATCCCCGGCATATTACAAAATCACCTTGTCAAGCACATGGGTAAAGAACCGAACTGGGTGCGGCAACTGTGGGCGGTGATGCGTCCAAGGTCAGGTGGAGAAAAGGTGTCTGACGTCAGAATCTTTGCTGAACATGAGGCCAGTACCAGCAATATAAAGGTGAAAGACTATACCACACTTGACCAGAACCCAAAATTGATCCTTTTCGAGGGCTGGGTCGATAACGAAACGAAGAAAGTGGAACTTGAAGAAAAACGGACTATGCCCAAGATCACCATTTGCACTGAGAAGGAGATTCAACAGCAGATAGGGGCGTTGAGCGAGCCGGGGAGCCAGGTCTTTTTCTACCTTAACGCAAGCCCGGCGTCAGGTGGACCCCTGGGGCGGGGCGCCGCTTTGGTCGAACTCAATCCCAAGTATCCAGAAAAAGGACAGAAGAAGTATACCCTGACAGCAGTTTACGTGGATGGAATGGAATTGACCAGCAAAGGTATGAGGATGCTTGATTCTAACGAGCCCAAACATGTAGCCCGATGGATTAAAGAACGCCATTTCAAGGCATCGGGATATTGAATATAAGTACTGCCAGCAGCCAGAAGAGAGAGGAGGTGATATAATCATGGTCAAGAAACCGGGCAAGCCGGGGGGTGGCCCCAACAAACCGCCTTTCGGTGGCAAGAAATAATAATAAGGCTGGTACAGGTTCAGAATGGGGGGAGTAACTTCCTCCCATTCATTTATGCATCAGGTGAAATAGTGCTGTTTGTGTCAACATAAATAATAATTGGCGGAAAGAGGAAAAACTAATGGTGGCGATAAAAAAGGACATAATTAGAAAGCGACTGAGCGAAGTTCCGGATGTTAAGGTTTTCTGGTGCTGTAACGGCAGGGAGCTTAAAAATCTGCGGGAACTGGCTACTTACCTGCCGGAAATGGCGGAAGAGGTCTATCAACGCCATGTCAGCAGCGTCAATAATGATTTCAGCAACTGGGTTCGCGATGTTATCGGTGATGTGACCCTGGCCAACGAGCTAAAGAAGGCCGGGTCTCGTGCCACCGCTGCCCGTCTTGTAAAAAACCGTCTGGAGTGGCTGCAGACCAGGGCATAGTTGTCAGTATTACATTATATTATCATCGTTTATCAAAGCTAAATTAACACTATCCAGCGGTTACGCAAAGGCAAACCCTATCTGGAAATGTCTCAGATTTTGATAATAACTGAAATAAGGCTATAATTCAATTCAACTGAACGTTAATAATCTAAATGGAGGTAAGCGATGTTCTATCATTTTGGTCATGAGAGCTTTAAGGTAATTGAGCCAGCACCGGGGTTCCTGGTTCGTGCTATTTCGGGAAAGAACGTCATGCTCTGTGACGTTACCTTACAGCCTCACTCAGAATCACCGTTACATAGCCATCCATCTGAGGAAATGGCCATAATAATCGAAGGCGAGTTTGATATGAAAATGGGTAATGAAAGCCAGTTATTGAAGCAGGGTGATGTATTTCTTGCCCCTCCTGGCGTTATTCACGGAGGTGTAACTCACGAACACCGGACGGTGATGATTAGCGTATTCAGCCCACCGAGAAAAGACTATGCGTGAATCGGGCTGTAATTCGATGACGTTTTCAAACAGATATTAGACCATATTCAAACACCTATTGTCCAAAACCACGTACGGGATTATTCAAACGAATGATTTGGGCCGGCGCACCGCCAGAACGGCGGGGATGGCTACGGCATACAGACATAAGAATACGATAAATGTCCAGTAATACGTATTCGTGGTGTCGAACATATATCCGCTGAATAGAGGGCCTGCGGCGCCGCCGATAGCCTGTAACAGTGATACCATGCCGATGATGGTTCCATAGGAAGCAAGGCCAAAATTACGGCTGACCAGCATGGACATGGTGGGCAGCCAGCCTCCCGCCCCCAACCCAAAAATGAGGGCGTCAAGCCAGATAATGGCCAGAGGGGATGTGGAGCGGATAAACATCAGTATAATGGCGGCAGCCGACAGCAGGACAATGCTGAGGGCACATGCCTGTTTCGCTTTAATCTTATCGCAGAGCCAGCCGAAGAAAAATTTACCGATGGCGCTGCCCAGGCCCATAATGGTCAGGGCGCTGGCTGCCAGTGCCACCGAGAAGCCGGCATCCTGTAAGTATGGTACCAGGCTCTGGTTAAACCCCAGCGAGCTGAACGCGCTGATGAAAAAGGTGACTGACACCAGCCAGAATGCCATGGTGCCCAGTGCTGCTCTGAGGTCCAACCCTTTTGTGGTCTGGTTGGATGTTCCTGTTTTGGCTACTTCTTCAGGGCTGGTGACGCCGTCTGGATAAAGGCCCATTTCGGCGGGCTTGGTTCTGATAACGAAGATGGCCAGCGGGATTAGACCCCAGGCCATTATCCCCAGTGCAAGGTAGGCCACCCGCCAGCCAAAGAACGGGATGAGGAAGCTGCCGACCAGCGGTGCCACCACGAAAATGCCCATGCCAATGCCGGTAGACATGATACCGATAGCCCTGCCGCGCTTCTTGACAAACCAGTTGGTAACCATGGCGCTCGACGGCACGTGGCCGAATGCTGACATGCCGGCGCCGATGAAGAAGTAAGCTACATAGAGGTGCCAGAGGCTCTGCAGCATGTAAAGAGAAACGAAGCCAAGACCGGTGACCAGCGCTCCAGCGGATATTACTCCCCTGACTCCATAGCGGTCAACGATGCTGCCGACCAGTGGCGCCGCCACACCCGTGAGCAGGAAAAAAATGGTGAAGGCGAGCATAATCTCGCCTCTACCCCAGCCGAACTCGGACTGCAGGGAATTGACAAAGAGACTGAAAGAACCAACACCGCTTCCGGAAAAGGTGCCCAGACACAGTACCGAGACCGCAATTATCCAGTAGCCATAAAAAATTCTGGATTTTTTAACGACCGGCGTTCCCTCTGTATCGCTCACGAACCCGTTTTCCCCGGCTGATTGTCCGACTTTGTAGATTGATTTGTTTCCGAGATGGCACTTACGTAGGCGACGGCATATTCCTTGGAGTGGGAAAGGCTGACGGCAATCTCTTTAATGCCCATCTCACTGGCCCTGGTCAGTGCTCTTCCGTACAGATTTACCAGCGGCTTACCACCGGGATGTGATAACGTCTCAATCTCGCGCCAGCCAACGCCGTTTCTGCCCGTGCCCAGAAGCTTCATGACCGCTTCTTTGCCGGCAAAGCGCGCCGCCAGCGACGATGGTTTATTGCGGTAAGCAGACAGTTCTGACTCGGTGTAGACGCGCCTGAGGAACTTTTCTCCCCAGTGATTCACTGCCTCTTTAATGCGACCTATTTCAATAATATCGACGCCAATGTAATGCGACATGGTAACCTCACACGGCAGACCCGGTTAATTCCTCAAGCAGACCGGAGCAGAGATCATTCATAAGCGCAGACAGCTTCCTTGTGGGCAAACTGAAAAAGAGGGGGGTTATTGATATATTGCCGTGGTCAACGGCCCAGACGTCCGTTTTCCGGTTCTGGCTGCTGTCATGTCTCTGCCGCACCAGCCAGTAGTAATTCCGCTTGCCGTCATTTCCCTCGGTGACGGTGTTGATATGGCTCTTGTTGGCCAGCGTGGTGACCTGAATGCGTCCGATTTTGGACAGCGGCACGTTGGGCACATTGATGTTGAGAAACAGGTTAGCTGGTAGTGGGCTGGCATTGAGCCGTCCCGCAACTATAGTGGCTAGGTTGGCTGCGGTCTGGAAACCGGATTCACTATCTCGTTCGGCGGAAACAGCCAGGGCGGGATAGCCATGCAGATAACCCTGCAGGGCGGCGCTTACCGTTCCCGAAATATAAATGTCATCCCCCAGATTCATCCCCCCGTTTATGCCGGAAACGACGAGGTCGATCTTGCCTTTCACCAGGCTGCCCAGCGCCAGCAGGACGCTGTCTGATGGCGTACCTTCCACAGCATACGTTTCCACGCCCGTGACCACCGGATGTACCTCTTTTATCCGCAGCGGCTCCCAGAGCGTTACCGCGGTACCGGTGGCACTCTGTTCTCTATCCGGAGCAACGACCACGACCTTGGCGATGCTGGTCAGTTCCCGTACCAGTATCCACAGGCCGTCAGCCGTTATACCGTCGTCATTGGTTACCAGAATCTTCATGTGGAATCTCTCAAAGTTTATCACAGTGGCAAATTGAACGGCAAACGATGATGCCATCGCAAGAACATTAGTTGTGGTAGGCTGAACTTGTCGACTGTTTACCTATGTGGTAACATAATTGTGTCGGATAAAAACAGGGGCTGCGATTGTGCGTGCACCCCTGACTATTTAAATAATGTCACCGTATAAGTTCATTTTAATCATATAAACGTGGGTAACAATATAAACCTGACTATAAATGGCAAAGCGGTAAGTGGCCGTCCCGGTATGACCATCCTGGAGGCGGCCAGGGAAAACGACATCGATATTCCGACCCTCTGTTACATCCCGGACCTGCAGCCCATCGGTGCCTGCCGGCTTTGCGTCGTTGAGGTGGAAGGCTCCCGGACGCTGGTCGGTTCCTGCCATACTCCGATTGTGGAGGGTATGGCGATACAGACCCACTCGCCAAAAGTAATCGCCACGCGAAAAGTCTTGGTCGAACTGATGCTGGCCAGCCACCCTGATGCCTGCCTCATCTGTGACAAGGCCAATATCTGCGAGCTGCGACGCATTGCCGCCGACCTGGAAGTTGGCCTTCCCCGCTTCAGGGCCCGGAAGCACTATTATCCGGTTGAGGATGAGCACCCCAGGATGGTCCGTGATATGTCCAAGTGCGTGCAGTGCTGGCGGTGCGTTATCGCCTGCAAAAGCAAAGGTGGCGAGCCGCTTTTCAGCACGGCATACCGTGGTTTCGAAAGCAAGGTAATTTACGGCTGCGACCAGCCGCTGGGCGGAGAAACCTGCGGGGACTGCGATGCCTGTATTGAGCTGTGCCCATCGGGGGCGCTGAGAAAAGTAAGGCAGCCTGGAGAAGAGAGGGCGAATAAGGCGCTTATTATCAAAGGCTGAGTCATCGGAAATGGTGATATGGCTGATAAAGGAGTTATAACACTGCCAAAGGACCGGGCTGATCTTGTAGTATGTCTGCAAGAGGCGCAGCGCCGGTACGGCCATGTGCCGGAAGAGGTTATCGCCGCGCTGGCCGAATCGCTGGCCATACCAGTCCATGAAGTCTATGGGGTTGCCAGCTTCTATTCGTTTCTTTCCACAAGGCCGCTGGGCAGGAACGTTATCCGTGTTTGCAAGAGCCTGCCCTGCTACCTGAAAAGTGCGGAAGTGATAATGGAGGCAGTGGAAAAAGAACTGGGCATTGGCCTTGGTGAGACGACAACCGACGGCAGGTTCACGTTCGAGTTGACCAACTGCATCGGCCTCTGCGACCGTGCCCCGGCCATGCTGATAAATCAAGACCCTCACCTTGACCTGACCCCGGAGAAGATAAAGCAAATTTTAAAATCGTACCGGTAACTGAGGAGGCTAATTCGTGCCGCAGCAGCGAGTGGTGCTTAAAAACTGCGATGTAATCGACCCGGAGCGAATTGACAGCTATCTGGAAAGCGGTGGTTTCAAGGCGCTGGCTAAAGCGCGCGATGAAATGACTCCGGAGCAGATAACCGGTGAGCTTAAGGCTTCCGGGCTGAGGGGTCGGGGAGGGGCCGGCTTTCCCTGCGGAATCAAGTGGGAAGGCGCCCGCACCGCGCCAGGCGATATTAAATACGTTATCTGCAACGCCGATGAAGGCGAGGTGGGCACGTTCAAGGACCGTTACATCCTGGAGAAGGACCCCTTCACGCTCATTGAAGGGATTCTTATTGCCGGTCACGCCATCGGAGCGAAGCAGGGCTATATCTACCTTCGCGCCGAATATCACTATCTCCTCGACCATTTACAGAATGCCATCGAACAGGTAAGGCAAAAAGGACTTATAGATGGCTTCAGTCTGGAAATCCGTGAGGGCGCAGGCGCCTACATCTGTGGCGAGGAGTCGGCGCTGATGGACTCCATCGAGGGGAAAAGGGGCGAGGCGCGCTACCGGCCTCCTTTTCCCACCACCTCCGGCCTCTGGGGAAAGCCGACCATCATCAACAATGTAGAAACGCTGATGAATATCCCGCAGATTATCATGAACGGTGCCGACTGGTTCAGCCAGATGGGCACGGAGCGGAGTAAAGGAACAAAAGTCTTTTCCGTCAGCGGCGACGTGGCGAAACCAGGCGTGTATGAAATGGTGCTGGGCAGCCCGCTGCGTGAGCTGGTCGAGGAGCTGGCCGGGGCGAAGGATGTCAAGATGGTCCAGATTGGCGGTGCCACGGGCAGGATTTTACCCGGCGGGGAAATGGATACGCCCCTGGCCTTTGAAGCTGTGCTCGGCGCGGGCGCCGTCACCGTCTATAACCAGAGCCGCGATGTGATTGACATTGTCTATCGGACCATGGAGTTTTTAACCGAGGAGTCCTGTGGTAAGTGCACTCCCTGCCGCCAGGGAACCGAGGTTATGGCCGAGGTGCTGGATAAGTTTCACAAGAATGAAGGCTCGCTGAAAGAGCTGCGGAATCTGGAGGCCCTGTCCAGTGCCATGATGCTCTCTTCGCTGTGCGGTCTCGGGCAGGCGGCGCCCAATGCGGTGATGGACAGCCTGCAGTACTTTCGCAGTGAGTACGAGAGCCGGGTCGCCAAGTAAGGAGGTGTGGCAATGAAGACGATTACCAGTCAGAAACCAGCCGAAGAGGTAATGGGTTACCTTGAGAAGTGCCAGAAGGTTTATATTATCGGCTGTGGCACCTGTGCCACCATGTGCCACACCGGTGGCAAATCTGAAGTTCTGGAGATGAAGGAGAAGCTCGAGGGCAGCGGCAAGGCAGTCACCGGCTGGATGATAATTCCCACCGCCTGTGATGAACTGACCAAATATGCCTTGGAAGAGGAGGCGGGGCGGATTAAGGAGGCCGATTGCGTGCTGGCCATGACCTGTGCCGTTGGCGTGCAGACCATAGCCCTGCATTTGAAAGACAAAAAACCGGTATATCCCGCGTTGAATACCCTGTTCATTGGTATGGAGGACAGTCCGGGACACTTCAGCGAGGTATGCCTGCAGTGTGGTAGTTGCGTGCTGGGGCGGACGGCAGCCATCTGCCCGCTGGTCCGGTGCTCCAAGAGCCTGCTGAACGGGCCCTGCGGCGGCTCGGCGGGGGGCAAGTGCGAGGTATCGGAAGACATCCCCTGCGCCTGGCAGCTCATCTATGACCGCCTTTCCGAAATGGGACGGCTTGACGAAATGGAGGAAATCGAGCCCGTTAAAGACTGGAGCGTGAGTGTTACCGGTGGGCCACGGAAGATAGATGTGGATGCGGAGTGTACCACTACCTCATAGGAGGCGAAGATGAAAGCCGGAACGAATCTGGAACGAATATTGACGAGCGGTAAATTTGCCGTGACGGCAGAAGCTGGACCGCCTAAAGGCACCAGCGCCGAGGTTATACGAAAGAAAGGTGAACTGCTCCGCAACTGCTGCGATGCGGTGAACGTTACCGATAACCAGACGGCCATTGTGCGCATGTCAAGCGTCGCCGGCTGCCTGCTCCTGAAACAGCAGGGCATTGAGCCGGTGATGCAGATGGTCGTTCGCGACCGTAACCGGCTGGCACTGCAGGCCGATGTGCTCGGCGCGGTCGCCCTCGGTATCAATAACATCCTCTGTCTTTCCGGCGACCATCAGAAGTTCGGTAACCATCCGACGGCCAAGGGTGTCTTTGATATCGACTCAATTCAGCTCATCCAGACTCTGAAAATAATGCGCGACGAGCATAAATTCATTTCCGGAGAGGATGTATCCGGGGAAGTGCCCGTGTTCATCGGGGCTGCGGCCAATCCTTTTGCCGACCCGTTTGAATACCGGGTGAGCCGGCTGGCGAAGAAGGTGAAAGCCGGCGCCGATTTCATTCAGACACAGGCCGTCTATGATGTGCCCAAGTTCGCCAGGTGGATGGAAATGCTGACGGAACGGGGCCTGGACAAACAGGTGCACATCATGGCCGGTGTCATTCCCATCCGGTCAGCCGGTATGGCCCGCTACATGCGCGACTACGTTCCCGGGGTAAACGTTCCCGATGAAATCGTGACCCGGATGGAGAAGTCGGAAGCTCCCAAAGAAGAGGGTGTGAGGATAACCCTGGAAATCATCGAGCGGCTGAAGGATATGCCCGGCGTACACGGCATTCACATCATGGCGGTGGGCTGGGAGGATATAGTCCCTGAGGTCGTGGAGAAGTCAGGCCTGATGCCGAGGCCGGTGGTTTAAGCCATTTTATTAAACCTCATATTCTATGGCCGATTGAGAGCCTATTCTCTTCTCGCTTTTTTCTAGCCACTGCAGTACGATGTTACTGGAATATCCTTTGTTAGAATCCCATCGGTATGAAAACGAGCGATTTCGACTACGTGCTCCCTCAAGAACTCATCGCGCAGACGCCGGTTGAACCCAGAGATAACTCCCGCCTGATGGTGGTGAACCGCGCTGACGACTCGATAGAACATCGCCGCTTTTATGACATCGTTGATTACCTCCGTGCCGGCGACGTTCTCGTTTTCAATGAAAGCCTTGTAATACCGGCCCGGCTCTACGGTCGTAAAGTGGATAGCGGTGGACGCGTGGAAATATTGCTGCTGCGTCGGCTGGAGGAAGGCATCTGGGAAGCGCTGGTCCGGAGAGGTAAACGACTTCGCATCGGCAGCTGGCTATCGATAGGGGATGAAAAGGAGGAGAACGCTTCTCCAACTATAATGGCGGAGGTGGTTGACCAGGATGAGGGAGGTATAAAGGTTATCAGGTTCTCCGATGAAACGGTGCTGTCCGAACTGGGTAAAGTACCACTGCCGCCGTATATCAATACCCCACTCTCCCACCCCGAGCGCTATCAGACGGTGTATGCCCGGGTGGCGGGCAGTGTGGCCGCACCCACCGCCGGCCTGCACTTTACGCCGGAGTTGCTCGACAGGCTGGAGAAGAAAGGAGTGCGACTTCTCTTTATCTGTCTGCACATCGGTCTGGATACCTTCAGCCCGGTAAGGGAAGAAGACCCAGGGAAACATCATATCCACCGCGAGTACGGTATAGTCAGTAAGGAAGTGGCAGGCGAACTATCCGAGGCGAAGCGGCAGGGAAGAAGGGTTATCTGCGTTGGCACTACTACGGTTCGGATTCTGGAGCAGGTGGCACAGCTTTATCAACCGGAGCAAATTCAGCCGTTTGCCGACTGGGTCAGCCTGTACATCCTGCCCGGCCACCGGTTCCGCATGGTCGATGCGCTGCTCACCAATTATCACCTGCCCCGTTCCACACTTTTGATGCTGGTGACCGCCTTTGCCGGTAAAAAACTTATCGATAACGCCTATCGGGAAGCAATCAATGCAGGAAATCGATTCTACAGCTTTGGCGACGCAATGCTTATCTTGTAACACACGATGTAACAAGTCAATAAGATGAAGATGGTAAGGTGGCAGGCCTAGCAGAGAGAAATTGTTGTTGAGGTTTTGGTGTGTCAGATAAATCTGGAAAGCGGGATGCGGTTGATATTACCCGAAAGACTTATGACGAGATTGCCGGGGACTACATGCGTCGCCTCAAAAACCCTTACCTGGGAGGGTCAGAGGCCTACCATAAGACGGCGATAGACAGGTTTGTGTCCTTACTGCCGTCTCCACAGGTCCGAGTATTGGATGAGGGCTGCGGCTTTGGGCATGACCTCGGTTATTTCCGGGCAAAAAGGTTGAATATTTATGGCGTTGACCTATCCCAAAGTATGCTGTCGTTAACCCGGCATAACTTTCCTGAAGTACCGCTATGTCACATGGATATGCGCTGGTTGAATTTCAAGCCGCAAAGTTTTGGAGGCGTATGGGCGGCGCATTGCTTGTACCATATCCCCAAGCGGGATATCGGTCTGGTCATCAATGGTATAAGACATGTTTTAATGGCTCAAGGTGTCTTTTTCTGCAGCCTGAAGCTGGGCGAGGGGGAGGAGATTGACACTGGTCAACAGGCGGTGAGTTATCCTGGAAAACCCCGTTTTTATGCCCTTTATACCGAAAATGAGGCCAGGAAAATGCTGAGCGGTTTCGATATTGTGGAGTGGGATGTCAAGCCGGAGATTTACTATGGCAGTCCCTGGCTGTATGCTTGGTTGAAAAAAACTGGTTAAGAAATTGGTTCCTCAGGCATGGTGCGCGAAAGTTTTTTCAGGTTGTCCAGAATTTCATCAAAATACGTTGCGCTCGTGTTGATAACCTGCTGATATTCTTTTATCAGTCCATTCATTTCCCGAATCAGCTTATCGTTTTTCTCGATGGCGGCCGCGACCTCTTCATTCATGCTTTCCATGCGTCCGTTGATTATCTGTGCATGCTCGTTAATAACTTCTGACTGCTGTGCCATTACCACAGTCAGTTCATCAACATGTTGGCGTAACGTAGAAAGTTCCTCCTCGGTGCAGGTATTGTAATTCTTAATATAAAAATAACCGGCCAGCAGTCCACCTACCAGCACTATGGTTAATGTGATATTCCAGACCAGCAACCCTTTATGCATTACTTCAACCTCCTAGCTTTGCGGACAAACCAGAGCTAATCTTCATTATTAAAGTCTGCATTTTAATGGTGTACTTCTTTTTTCCATTATAAGCTATCAGCTCTGATATAAAAAACTATTCCCGGGAAAATTACCCGGGAATAGTTACTTCAGCCAACTACCGAGGTTACATTAGTATTGAGTGCGGAAACCATAGTACCAGACGATAATAACGGCAACAGTGACGGTTGCCACCAGGGAGATGATAATTGCCACCCAGGGCGTCGGTGTGGGAACCGGGGCGGGTACAGCTGGTGGTACCGGAGCGGTGGGCGCCGGGTATTCCACTGCCGGAGCCGTTATCGAGGGTACTGTTGACGTTATCACTACAGGCTTGACTGCTACCGGATTGACGGTAAATGTTCCGGAGAGTCCATTGATATCTACCTTGTAGCTGCCCGGCTTACCCTGAATGGTGATAAAGGACACAGTCTCGGATTCATGGCCAGCCAGCTTGATGATCTTGCTGGAAACAGCCACGCCATTTATCTTGAGCGTTACCTTGGTATTGCCGGAAATATCGCCTGTATTGGCGACAACCGCACTGATGGTCGATTGTTCAGCTACTTCGATTGCAGTCGGTGAGATGGTCAGGCCGCTGATGGTAAATTCCGACGGTGCCGTATGGGCCATGACACTGTAGTAGGTGAAGTGGCTTATCTCGGCCGTGATGGTATTGGTCACTGGGTCAATTGTTATATTTTCGGCATCAAGCATCACCCACTGCTGTGTATCCTGGTCATAGTAACCCAATGTGAGGCTTTCCGGGCCCAGTCCGCTTGGTATCCAGTCGGGGTTATAGACGAAAGTGACCACGATATATGGGTCAAAGATGGCCCCATCCGGTTCAAGGTCATAGTTTAAACCGATGAAGCTCATATCTGGCGGTGGTGCCTGAGGGTGAACTCTAGTTATGCGTACTTCGGCCAGCGGGTCACCGGCCCTGGTCTGACCGACGGTACCTTTGGGAATCGTGAGAGTGAGATTCCCATCATCCGATTCGAAAGTGGTTTCCTTGGTAAATACTCCTCCTGAAGTAGTTACCCCACCAGTACCTCCTCCGGTGGTCGGCGGTGGCGGTTCGCCATACCCGTAACCCTGACCGTAGGCCACCTGAAGCTGACTTGGTTTTGGCAGCAGTAGCAGAGTGGCAAAGATGGCAAGAATTACGGCCAGCTTAGCCCATTTTCTGATATCAGCCTTTTTCATTTCTACCACATCCCCATTATTGTTTTCTCGCTTTATCGACATTATATTTTAAATTTTAAATATATAAATGTCAAGGCTATTGTTATTATCTTGAGAATACTTCAGGCGAAATCGGGTTATATATTGGACAAAAAGGCATTTTATATAACTAGATGCGCTAATACAAATAGAATGGTCTTCTGTCTGCTCCGATACTGACATCGATAACTTTTTACCTGTGACCAATGTATGATATCGGCGTGAAATGATTTGTTTTTACAACAACAATATAATCGTGAGCATGATAATGGTTGATTTTGATGGTCGTCAGGGACGGATATCAATGCATACTCATGATTTTCGTATTCGGTCTGGGTTATAATGGTAAAATAAATGGGCCAGATAAAACGCCGGTGTCATAAGTTTAAATAAACAGGACGATTCCATTGACAGCTCAGAAGTCAGCAAAGATATCCGTTATCATCCCGGTGAAGAACGTGTCCGGAAAGATAAAGCAGTGCCTGAAGGCGGTTTTTGCCCAGTCGCTCATGCCGTACGAGGTGATTGTGGTTGACGGGCGCTCCACAGATGGCACCGCAGAACGAGCGCAAAATTATCCGGTGAAGGTTTTTTATCAGGACTACGGGGCTGCCGGGGCCGCCCGACAGATTGGCGTGGAGCACGCCGAAGGTGAATATCTCGCTTTCACCGATGGCGACAGCATTCCCGGCAGGGACTGGCTGAAAAATCTCGTTGGCGGTTTTGACGAAGGCGTTGTCGGCGTTGGCGGTGGAATACAGAATATTGGACAGGGAATATGGACCAATTCCATTAACCTTGCCTTCGCCACTTTTCTGGGCAGCGGCCGTTCCGTGCAGGGCGGAGCTTCCTTTTCCGACCGCTTTGTAAAAAGCATCAGCGGCTGCAACAGCATGTACCGCAAGAGCGACCTTTTAAGGGCGGGCGGCTTTGACCCGAATTTGTCCGGCGCTGATGAGACGGAGCTGAACGCCAGGCTGCTGAAGTCTGGTAGGCTGCGTTACGTCAGCGATGCCGCTGTCCTTCACGACCACAGCCGGGGTTTGAAGGAGTTCGCCAAGAATATGTATCGCTACGGAGGCTGGAGGAAAGAATGCGGGGTGTGGGACTGGCCGGTGATTCCTCCACTGCTGGCCCCTCTGCTTTTGCTGACACTGCTCGCCAGCCGCTGGATTCTGACGACCATCATCGGCTTCTATCTGGTCATAGTAGGGCTGCATGGGCTGTATTTTACTATTAAAAAGAAAGATTTAAAATATCTGGTTACCATTCCGGTCGTCTTTATTCTTGAGCATCTCTGCTATACCATCGGTTTCTGGAAAGAGGTATTTATACCGCGAAAAATGCCGAAGCCGGCAGGGGAACCGCCGAAATGAATGTCCTGATGATGAATCCTCCTTTCAAGGGAAGATTCTCCAGAACGTCACGGAGCCCTGCGGTTACCCTGGGCGGGACCATATATTACCCATTCTGGCTCGCCTATGCCACCGGAGTCCTTGAGCAAAATGGCTTTCAGGTCCAACTCATTGACGCGCCGGCGCGGGGACTCGACGTTAATGATGTTATTGGGCAGGCAAAAAAGCAACCGCCGCAGCTTATTGTGGTCGATACCAGTACGCCGAGTATTTACAGCGATGTAAAAGTAGCGGAACAGCTCAAGGAAAACTTTCCCACCTCGTTCGTTATCCTCGTGGGCACGCACCCCTCAGCACTGCCCGAGGAGACGCTGAAGCTGAGTGAAAAGGTGAATGCCGTCGCCGTTGGTGAGTATGACTATACCATACGCGACCTTGCTCTCTGTCTGGAGAGAGGGGAGGACTTGAGAACTGTAGACGGTCTTGTCTTCAGGGAAGGCAATCAGCTCATTCAAAACAAGCCGCGAACACTCATTGAGAACGTGGACGAGCTTCCCTTTGTCAGCGAGATCTACAAACGACACCTGAATGTTCGCGACTATTATTTCGCGGCGGCCAACTACCCGATGGTCATGCTCATCACCGGCCGCGGTTGCCCTTACAAGTGCTTTTTCTGCGTCTATCCACAGACTTTTCACAGCCGTAAGTACCGACCGCGCAGCGCCGCCAGTGTGGTCGATGAGTTTCAGTGGATCGCGGAAAACCTACCCGAGGTACGGGAAATCGGCATTGAAGACGACACATTCACCGTCGACCAGGAAAGGGCGAAGGAGATATGCCGTCTCATCATTGAACGAGAGATAAAGATAAAGTGGTACTGCAACGTGCGGGTCAACCTGAAGCTGGAGACGATGCGGTGGATGAAGAAAGCTGGCTGCCGACTGGTCACCGTCGGCTTTGAAAGCGCCGACCAGGAATCCCTGAACCGGATGCAGAAAGGGATAACGGTGGCGCAGATTAAGCAATTCGTGCACGATACCAGGAAAGCCGGCCTGCTGGTTCACGGCTGCTTCATCATCGGCAATCCTGGAGAGACAGCCGAGACGATGGAGAAGAGCCTGGAACTGGCCGAGGAGTTGAACTGCGATACGATGCAGTTTTTCCCGCTGCTCGTCTATCCGGGAACGGAAGCCTACCGGTGGGCAAAAGAAAATGGCTACCTTACTTCCGATAATTTTTCCGACTGGGCAGATGAAGGCGGTATGTACCGCAGCGTGCTCAATATGCCCGGACTTCCAGCAGAAAAGGTAGAGGCGTTCTGCTTGCGGGCTAACCGTG
The DNA here is from genome assembly GCA_018829775.1 of Chloroflexota bacterium. Taxonomy (NCBI): domain Bacteria; kingdom Bacillati; phylum Chloroflexota; species Chloroflexota bacterium. The sequence goes on from JAHJTL010000008.1 coordinate 50,313, forward strand.
AGTACTACCTGCGGCCCCGATATATGCTGATGAAGCTGAGGCAACTGATTTTCGGACCGAGAGAAGTAAGGCGAACTTTAAAGGGAGCATTCACTTATTTCAAGAGACTGCCCAAGAGCTATCGCTCACGGTATCGGTAATTTATATCGACCAGCGGTTGCCTAACCGCTTGTTATTAAGCTATCTCTCCCGTAATCTCCCTGACGCTCTGCCTGACGTTTTCGATTTTCAGTATCTTTTTCCAGTCGGGCTGGAAAATCTGCCCCCTGGCTTTGGTGGCCGCCAGTTTGGCCCCGTCGGAAACCGGCGCGCCGGCAAAATCCCAGACGATGGCCACCGTGGTGCGGATATGACCGAGCAGAAAGTCCAGGACCGCCTGCTGGGGAAGGCCCATTTTGATTACCTCTTCCATAGCTTCCCGGATAACCATGAAGCAGGTCAAAGCTAAAGTTTCCACCAGCGCCGGTTCCAGAACTGCCATCTGCTCGGTGGTGACTCGATGCGCTCTCAGAACCGGGGCGAAGATGGTTCGGGCGATGGCTTCTCCCTTGGCGTAGCCTTCATCCGGGCCGTGGTGCAGTGAACAGACGATGTTCTGTTGCGCTTTGACGCCGCCAAACCAGTCGCGCTGTGCCTCGATATCTGTTTCCTCGCCAAACATCGGTGGGTGGCAGGGATGGCTGATGAAATAGGATATGTCTTCTCGCTCCGGCAGTACGCCGGCATATCCCGCCGCCGGGTCCAGCCCCATGACCATGGTGCCGCTTCTGAGTTTGGGGACGATATCACTGCATATCCTGCCGATGAGCTTATCCGGCAGGGCCAGGATAACGACGTCGGCCTGCTGGAGTGCCTCGTCCTGCGGCGTGGCCGAAAGGCCGAGTTCCGCCAGGCTGGCTTTGCCGGCATCGCTTATCTCAACGTACAGTGTTTTATGGTCTGCATTATCTTTTAAGTTCCTGACGATGCGCAGACCCATCTTACCGCCCGCACCCATCAATGCAATTGTGCTCATACTGCTACTCCTTTGCTATTTTTCGATGTGCCAAATGTAATGGTAATTTCTTTACCCATGCTTGTCAAACCTGCTTATCAGTTGACAAATAAGTATCTGTTCAATAAATTATAGACGTTGAATCGTCGAAATGGAAAGGAGGATGTGAAATGGAGTGGGGAATGGCAAACCGTTTGGCACAGTTAATTCAGCCGGATGGTCATGCGCTTTTCTTGCCCGTTGACCACGGATACTTTCAGGGTCCGACCAGGAAGCTGGAGGAACCGCGCAGGACTATTGAACCGCTGCTACCGTATGTGGATGCGCTCTTTATCACCAGAGGCGTCCTGCGCGCATCAGTGGACCCGGACAACAGCAAACCGGTCATCCTGCGGGTATCCGGGGGCACCAGTGTGGTGGGGAAAGACCTGGCCAATGAAGGGATTACGACGTCGCTGGAAGAAGCCATCCGCCTCAATGCTTCCGCCGTGGGCATTTCCGTATTCGTTGGCTCCGATTATGAGAAGGAATCGTTGTTGAACCTGGCCAAGCTCGTTGATGACGGGGAGCGATACGGCATTCCGGTGATGGCGGTTACCGCGGTGGGAAAAGAGCTGGAAAAGCGGGACGCTCGCTATCTCGCTCTCGCCTGCCGCATTGCGGCTGAGCTGGGCGCACGCGTGGTGAAAACCTACTGGTGCGAGGACTTCGCCAAGGTAACCGGGGGCTGTCCGGTGCCGGTAGTCATGGCCGGTGGGCCACAGGTTGATACCGAGCTGGAGATATTTGAGTTTGTCCACGACGGTATGCAGAATGGCTCCATCGGGGTGAATCTGGGGCGGAATGTATGGCAGAACGATTTCCCGGTAGCCATGATAAAGGCCATACGTGCCATTATTCATCAAAATGCGACTCCAAAAGAAGCTCAGGAAATATACGATAGCGAGAAGAACAGCCAGGCGAAGAAGTCATGACCGACAAAGGTAGAAGGAACATGCACGTGGCCATGTGGTATAACAACCGTGATGTGCGCGTTGAGGAAATGCCCGTCCCGCAGATAGGCCCCGGTGAATTGCTCGTAAGGGTGGAAGCCAGCGGCATCTGCGGCAGCGATGTCATGGAGTGGTATCGGCGGGATAAAGCGCCGCTGGTGCTTGGCCATGAAATCGGTGGGCAGGTTGTGGAGGTGGGGAAAGGGGTAGAGAACTATAGGGAAGGGGACCGTGTATCGGCCGCCCACCACGTCCCCTGCAATACCTGTTATTACTGCCTCAGGGGCCACCACACCATGTGTGATACCCTGCGGAAAACGAACTTTGAGCCTGGAGGCTTTGCGGAATACGTACGCCTGCCGGCTATTAATGTTGACCGCGGTGTCTTTCCGTTGCCCGAACAGATGTCTTATGAAGAGGCGACCTTTATTGAGCCGTTAGCCTGTATACTTCGTGGGCAGAGGGTGGCAAACATGCAGCCGGGCGATAGCGTGCTCATTATCGGCAGCGGCATTGCCGGGTTGCTTCACTTGCAGTTAGCCCGGACTCTGGGTGCAAGGCGGGTAATAGCAACGGACATTAACCAGTTCCGGCTGGACGCAGCCAAGCGATTCGGGGCTGATGTCGCCCTGCATGCTCAGAAATACTCACCTGCCCGACTGCGTGAGGTCAACGATGGCTGTCTGGCCGATTTGGTGATAGTCTGCGCTGGAGCCACGACGGCCATTTCCCAGGCATTACAGTCGGTGGAGCGTGGGGGAAGGGTTCTGCTCTTTGCACCCACAGACCCCGGCGTTTCCATTCCAATCTCATTGAATGAGGTTTTCTGGCGTACCGATGTCACGCTGACCACCAGCTATGGTGCCAGCCCTCATGACTACCAGACAGCCCTGGATATAATTCGAGCCGGTACTATCCCGGTACGGCAGATGATTACCCATCGGCTGGCTTTAGCGGAGGCAGTTCGGGGTTTCCAGCTTGTTGCCGAAGCCGGCGCTTCTATCAAAGTTATCATCGAGCCCCAGAAATAGTATAGAATACATAGACATTATAGTGATGAAAGGGGAGAGAGATGAAAGACCTTTTCGACTTAAAGGGCAGGGTGGCCATTGTCACCGGCGGAAACGGGGGCATCGGTCTGGGGATAGCGCGCGGGCTGGCCTCAGCAGGCGCCAATCTGGCTATCGCCGCCCGCAATGAAGCCAAAACGGCCGATGCGGTGAAAGGGCTCCAGGATGAATTCGGCGTGAAGGCGATTGGTGTGAAGGTGGACGTCAAGGAAGAAAAACAGGTTAAAGACATGGCGAAAAAGGTACTGGATGCCTTTGGGAGAATCGATATTCTGGTCAACAATGCCGGCACCAATATCCGCAAGCTCCCGCAGGACTATGTGGTGGATGAGTGGGAAGAGGTGCTGGATGTCAATCTGCGCAGCGCTTTTCTCTGTTCGCAGGCCGTCTACCCGGCGATGAAAGCCGCCGGCGGCGGCAAGATTATCAACATCGGCTCCATGACCTCCATCTTCGGCGCGGCAAAGGTAACGCTCTATGCGACCAGCAAGGGGGGCATAGTGCAGCTGGGACGCTGTCTGGCAAACGCCTGGGCACGGGACAACATCCAGGTAAACGCTATCCTTCCCGGTTTCATCGATACTGACCTGACCAGGCTGGCAAGAAAGGACATACCGGAACTGGAAGAGCGAGTTACCACACGCACGCCGGCGGATCGCTGGGGTAAACCGGATGACCTTGCTGGTACGGCCGTTTTCCTGGCCAGCCGGGCATCTGGCTTCGTAACCGGTGTGGCGCTTCCCGTGGACGGCGGCTTTTCCATCGCCATGTTCTAAGCGGTTGACGGATTAAAGGTACAGATTTAGAACTGGCTTCCCGTTGCTGATTGCCTTGAATTGACAGCCAGCCGCGATAATTATTAAGATAGCCACGGTACTGAGTTCGAAAATCCCTTGAAAAGAGAGGAGAAACTCACTATGTCCAAACCAATGTATTCAGGAATAACGGGCAAGGTAGCGCTGGTTACCGGCGGCGGTCGTGGGCTGGGCAAAGCCATTTGTCTGGCACTGGCCAAGGAAGGGGCTGACGTCGCCCTGACCGACTTGCAGTCGGCTGACGAGACGGCTAAGGAGGTGGAAGCACTGGGACAGAAGGCGATGGCCTTCAGCGCAGACGTGACGAAGGAAGCCGAGGTCAAGGAAATGGTCGACCGCATCGTTGCGGCGTTGGGCGGAATCGACATTCTGGTGAACAACGTTGGCGGCGACCACGCCTTTTTACTGGAGGATATGCCGGTATCGGAGTGGGACTGGATGATGGATATCAATATGAAGGGGCTTTTCCACTGCACCAAAATCGTGGCCGAGGTCATGAAAAAGAGAGGCGGGGGGAAAATCGTCAACATCTCCTCTCTCGCCGGCCTGCGGATGACCCTTTACGGAAGCATCGCCTACAGCGCCGCCAAAGCCGGCGTCATCGGCTTCACCCGCCACTGCGCTTTTGAGCTTGGCCCCTCCAAGATAAACGTCAACGTCGTCTGTCCCGGCCCCACCATGACCGAGGTGGTCTTGAACCGGATATCACCGGAAGTAAAACAGAGGACGCTCCAGTCAACGCCCATGCAGGACTTCACCTATCCTGAGGACCAGGCGGATGCGGTGGTCTTTCTGGCATCAGAGCGGGCCCGGATGGTCACCGGCACCACCTTGCTGGTTGATGGCGGCATCAGTCTGCCCGTTGGCTATGTGGAGTGGGAAAACTTCTACTCGGACCGGAAACAATGGCTCAAGGAGAGGAAGTGGGAAGGCAAACGGACTTCAATGTAAGCAGAAGGGAGAACTGAAATATGACAGCAAAAGGCAACCTGAGCACTGAGGACCTGTGCTTTACGCCGGCGGTGGAGCTGAGGGAGATGCTCCGGAAAAAGGCCATTTCTCCGGTGGAATTGATGCAGGCATTTCTGGCGCGAATCGATAAAGTTAACCCGGTTATTAACGCCTACTGCACGCTCGTGCCGGAAATGGCGCTGGAGGCGGCCAGAAAGGCGGAATCGGCCATCATGCAGGGCGGTGAGGTCGGGTTACTGACCGGGCTTCCGGTGTCGATAAAAGACGTTGTCCCGACCGCCGGCATCCGGACCACATATGGCTCAAAGCTATATGAGAACCTGGTGCCTTCGGAGGATGCGCTGGTTGTGGAGCGACTCAAGGAGGCCGGGGGTATCATTGTGGGCAAAACAAATACGCCTGAATTCGCCGCCGGCGGCTCCACCTTCAATCAGGTGTTTGGCATAACGCGCAATCCCTGGAATACCGATTTCACGGTCGGGGGTTCCAGTGGGGGCGCGGCTGCAGCGGTTGCTGCAGGAATCGGCCCGCTGGCCCAGGGCAGTGACCTCGGCGGCTCGCTGCGACAACCGGCCAGTTTCTGTGGCGTGGTCGGGTTGCGACCTTCGCCAGGGCGGGTGCCCAAGTATCCCAATGAACTCAACTGGGATAACCAATCGGTGCAGGGGCCGATTGCCCGCACCATACCGGATACCGCTTTGTTTCTGGACGCGATGTCCGGGCCGGACGGTAGAAGCCCGGTGTCCCTGCCCAAAGAAACAATCCCGTTTCTTCAGGCGGCGCAAAAACCCGAAGCCAGGAACCTCAAAATCGCCTGGAGCGATAACCTGAACCTGATGCCGGTCGACCCGGTGGTGTTGAAAGAAGCCCGTAAGGCGATTGACGTATTCCGCAATCTGGGCTGTGAGGTGGTGGAGGACTGCCCTGATTTAAGCGGGGCCAAGGAAACAGCGTTGACCCTGCGTGGCGTGCGCTTCGTCGCCCTGTACGGAGAGAAGTACCGGAACGACCCGGAATTCAGGCGCTGGGTAAACCCGCTGGTAACGGGCAATATCGAGCAGGGGCTGAAATTATCGGTTCAGGAGATAGCCTGGGCACACCGGCAGCGTTCCGAGATATGGGTGAAGGCGAAAGAGTTCTTTGACAGGTATGATTTACTGCTGACGCCGACGGCGCCCATCCCGCCTTTCAATGCCGAGATGAAGTTCCCCACCGAAATTGCCGGCAAGCCGATGGAGCACTACCTGGACTGGGCGATGCTGACCTATTCCATCACCATGACCGGCCATCCGGCGATATCCGTGCCCTGCGGCTGGACGGAAAAGGGGCTGCCCATCGGGGTGCAAATCGTTGGCCGATACCACGGCGAAGCCGCCCTCCTCAGGGCAGCGGCAGCGTATGAACAGGCGGCACCGTGGGCGGAGAAAAGGCCCGCGCTTGCATAAGCAAGGGGGGGGGACTCTTTGCCTTGCGTCATTAATGCCGGTTGTCCACGCCGACACCCCAGAAATCCGGTCTGGTTTTCACCTCTTCAATGAAATCGGCGACCACTTTATCAATGTCGGTGAACTCCGGTTTCCACCCCAACTCTTCACGGGCCCGGGCGTCATCGATGGTATTCACTCCCCGGGTGCGGTAATACTCCATGACCAGCGGGTCAGGATTATAGGTGATACCGGCATCTGGAATGAATTTCTTGATTGTTTTCTCCAGCTCACCAGCCGTAGGTGTCGGTGAGATACCGGCCAGGTTATAACAGACCGTTTTTATCTGTTCTTCCGGTGCATCGTAGAGCATCATCGTTGCCCGGACAGCATCTTTGTAATAGAGAACAGGTACGGCGACATCCTCGGCGGCGAAGCATTCGAACGGTTCATCCAGCGCAGCATTCTCGACCATCCAGAGCATGAACACCGGTAGGGCGCGTATCTTAACGCCGGGACGCATCACCATGCAGTAACGGACAGCGCGGAAGTCCAGTCCGAATTTGCGACGATAAAACCTGCCCAGGAGCTCGATGTATAATTTTCCGGCGCCGTACATGGTAATCGGTCGCTGCAGCGTCTCATCATCAATCACGGCACCGGTGCCGAGTCCATAGGTCGCGTCCGTGCTGGCGAAAACAAATCGCCTGACGCCGAACAGTCTGGCTGCTTCCAGCACGTGCATCGAGCCCATGATGTTTACCTGGAACGCACTCCATGGATTTAGGTCGGACGGTATGCTCAGCATCGAGCCGTGGTGAAAAATGTCCTCAACGTTGTTATCTTTTACGGCGTTTAAAACTTCCGGCCATACCTTGATGTCGCCCTGGACTACCTTCACCCTGTCTTTGATATCGGCTAGGCGCTGCACCTGCGGGGCGATGTCAAAAAGAACAACGTCCTTGCCTCTGGCAATCAGTTCATGAGCCAGACCGACGCCGATTCCGCCGGTGCCGCCGGTAATGAGTACGGACATCCGTTTTCCTCCTCTGACTGCGGCGGTGAGATTGAAACACGTGGTGCTAGGTTTTTTCTCCAGCCAGTTGCTGAATGATTTTGGCTACCACGGACCAGTCCTTGTTACCAAAGCCCGCGGCTCGGGCTGCCTCAACCAGCTGACGGGTAAGGCTGCCGGCCAGCAGCGGAATTTTAGTTGCCTCGGCGGCGGATAGGATAAGGCCGAGGTCTTTGGCCATCAGGTCGGCGGTGAAGCCGGGGGCAAAGTCGTTGTTGGCCGGGCTCTGGGGGATAACATTGGGGTAGGGCACCCTCGTCTGCAGTACCCAGCTGTTTCCGGAACTGGCGCTCATCACCTCATAGAGGACCCTGGGGTCGGCGCCAAGCTTGACGCCAAACAGAAAACCCTCAAAGACACCGATGCCGGCGATGGCCGCTGCCAGGTTGTTGGCCAGCTTGACCACCTCACCCATGCCAACCTCGCCAACGTGAATGATTTTCTCCCCCATGACCTCCAGTACTGGTTTACACTGGTCAAAGATTTCTTTTTTCCCACCCACCATTATGGAAAGGGTGCCGTCGGCGGCTTTGGGGGGAGCACCGCTCACCGGTGCATCCATCATATCGATTCCCTTTTCCGCAGCCGCGGCCACTACCTTGCGGGTAACAATCGGGTCGATGGTGCTCATATCTATAATGATGTTGCCCTTTTTCAGCCCGGCGAGGACGCCGTCAGGGCCAAACATTATCTGTTCCACGTGTGGTGATGAGGTCACCATGGTGATAACTATCTCTGAATTCTCGGCCACCTCGCGCGGGGAACCGGCCGCTTTGGCCCCGGCCTGCACCAGTTCCTGAACTGGCTCGGGCCTGATGTCATGGACAGTCAGCGGATAACCTGCCCTGGCCAGGTTCAAAGCCATCCCTTTGCCCATATTGCCCAAACCGATAAAACCGAGCTTTTTCATCGCGCCTCCTTTACCAATTGGAATGGACGGGACTTCAGCCTACTTCTTTTTCACCGATTCTCTGACCGCCTGGACGATATGCCGGGCGGTTAATTCGTATTCCTCTTTCAGTTCTGGCACGGTGCCTGATTGGCCGAACCGGTCTTTAATGCCGACACGTTTCACGGGGACCGGCGCGTTCTCTGCCGTGACCTCGGCTACCGCCCCACCGAGGCCACCGAGGATACTACTGTCTTCCACGGTGACGATGGCACCGGTCTCTTTGGCGGCCTTGATAATGGCCGCTTCGTCAATCGGCTTAAGGGTGTGCATATCCAGCAGGCGTACCTTGATACCTTCTTTTGCCAGGGTATCGGCGGCTTCCAGCACGTCGGAAAGCACCATGCCGGTGGAAATAATGGTGGCATCACTGCCATCGGTCAGGGTTACCGCCTTCCCCAGTTCAAACGGGAAGTCATCACGGTATACGGTTGGCACGGGCGGAGCGGAAATACGCAGGGCCACCGGCCCGGTGTATTCAGCAATTGCCCTGGTCATTTTCTTTGTCGATATGGGGTCGGACGGTGAAACGAGCACCAGGTTGGGGATGACGCGCATGGCGGCGATTTCCTCGATAATCTGGTGCGAACCGCCCATAAAAGACCACAGCATGCCGGAGTTGCAGAGGACGATTTTGACATTCAACTTGTCAAAGGCCACGTTTTGTCGTATCTGGTTATACGCCCGGCCAACGGCAAAGATGCTGTGGCAGTGGGTGAACGGCAGGTAGCCGCCACCCGCCAGGCCGGCGGCGGTGGTAATAAGATTTGCCTCGGCAATGCCGACGTCATAAATGCGGTCGGGATGTTCTTTCTGGAACAGCTCACCGGCGGCGCCGCGGGGGAAGTCGCCGTACAGCAGCACTATCTTACCGTTTTTCTTCGATAGTTCTATCATTTCCTCATTGTAGGCCTGGTACATTGCTTTCATTTCCCCCAATGGTTCCAGCACATAATTCTGTTTCATCTTTCGCTCCCTAAAATCTTTTTACGGTTGGTGCGAGACTGCCTATTTCAGCGCCTCAAGCGCCTCGGCGTACATTTCATCGGACAGTTTGCAGAAGTGCAGGTTCTTGTGCTCGAAAGAAGGCACTCCCTTGCATTTGGTGGTGTGGGCGATGATAATGTGCGGCTTTCCCTTGACCCTGTCCGCGTTTTCCAGGGCGGTAAGGATGGCTTCGAAGTCGTGGCCGTTAATCTCGGCCGTATCCCAGGCGAAAGCTTTCCACTTGTCCACCCACGGCATCATGTTCATCCTTTCCTCAATCGTGCCGCTGGACTGGAATTTATTGTGGTCGAGGATGGCAACCAGGTTATCCACTTTGTAGTGGAGCGCGGCCATGACCGCTTCCCATATCTGTCCTTCATTGCTCTCTCCATCCCCGATGATGCAGTAAACACGATAGCGGGGGACGGGGCGACCGGACGAATCCTTGGGAGCATCGATGCGGGCCGCCAGTGCTTCGCCAAGGGCAAAGGACAGTCCCTGGCCCAGCGAGCCGCCGGAATACTCAATCCCGGGCACAATCCGCTCCGTGTGCGCCTGCAGGGTAGCTCCCATATGGCCGTAGGACTTGTATAGTTCTTTCGAGAAGTAACCCGCCTCGCCGAAAGCGGCATAGACCGTCTCACAGCAGTGGGCCTTGGAAACGATGAGCCGGTCCCTGTCCTCCCAGTCGGGGTTTTTCGAGTCGTGCTTCATTTGGTGGAACATCAGCGCGGCGATAATATCCGCCTGCGAAAACGAGCCGCCTATCCAGCCGGAATCGCCGGCTTTAATCATTTCCACGGCGTCTCTACGGATAATCCTGGCTTTTTCTGCCAGCTTCTGAATTAGCTTTTCATCGTGGGCCATAGCTTCTATACCTCCTGTAGCCTGCTAGATATATATTATACGGACGGCACCATCAGCGCAAACCATATTATTTGCCGCGGTTAATTCACCCAAAAAGAAAAGGGAAGGTCTCCAAAATCATTCGCGGATTCCTTCCCCTTTCATAGCGCTTAATTCAACCACAGTATGATACTATAGATACAATCGGCGCTGCAATCAGGACAGCAATTACAGTATCTGGTTGATGGCCTCTATCAGGTTTTCCTCTTTGGGTATCCAGTAATCCTCCAGAACCACCCCGTACGGTACCGGTGTATCCGGCGCGTTAACCCGCTTTATCGGGGCATCAAGGTAGTCGAACCCTTCATCGGCCACTATGGCCGCCACATGCTCGGCGAAACTCCCCGTTTTACATTCCTCGGTGAAAACGACCAGACGGCCGGTTTTCTCTACCGACTTCAGCACCGTCTCCTTGTCGAAGGGCACGATGGTGCGCGGGTCGATGACTTCCAGGCTGATGCCCTTTTCCTTCTGCAATTTTTCCGCGGCATTCAGCGCCCGTGTTACCATGGCCGCCGTGGCGACTACCGTAATGTCGCTTCCTTCCCGTTTGATATCCGCCTGTCCGAAGGGGATAAGATATTCCTCTTCCGGTGCCTCGCTCTTGGGCCCGGCCCACATCAAGAACTTGTGCTCGAAGAACATCACCGGGTTGTCATCCCTGATGGCGGTCTTGAGCAGTCCTTTGGCATCGTAGGCGTTTGAGGGCAGGACAATCTTCAGCCCCGGGATGCTCATCATCATGCCCTCGATGCTCTGCGAATGCTGGGCGGCGGAACGTCGGCCGGCGCCCGTGAGAGCGTCCATGGTAAGGGGCATTTTTATCTTGCCCCCGAACATGTACTTCATCTTGGTCATCTGGTTCATGATTTCATCCCAGGCCACTCCAAGGAAATCAGCGAATCGCATCCGCGCAATGGGCCTCATCCCGGTGATGGCAGCACCGATTGAGGCACCGAGAATGGCTGCCTCGGAGAGAGGGGTATCCCGGACCCGGTCTATTCCGTATTTCTTATACAGGCCGCCGATTTCACCCATCAGGCCGCCCATCGGGCCCACGTCTTCCCCGATGATGAATACCGCAGGGTCCCTGGCCATTTCCTCGTCGAGGGCTTCACCAATCGCCTGTCGAATATTTATCTCTCTCATTCCTGTCTCCTATGTAAAAACGTTATCCAGAGTCTCTTCCAGTTCCGGGAAGGGGCTTTCCAGAGCGAATTTCACCGCCTCATCCATTTCGGCAAGCGCTTCTTTATCAATGGCTTCAGCCTGTTTTTCCGTCAGCAACTTCATCTCAAGCAGCTTCTTCTGGTAAGAGTTAATCGGGTCTCTTTTTAACCACTCGTCAATCTCCTCTTTGGGGCGGTAGGTGCCGGAGTCTCCCTCAAAGTGTCCGCGATAACGGTACGTCTTGGCCTCGATAAGGGTCGGTCCCTGTCCATTTCTGGCCCTGGCCACCGCCTCGCCCGCGGTTTCATAGACCGCTGTAACGTCCATGCCGTCAACCACAACTCCCGGGATTCCGTAGCCGACGGCTCTATCGGCAACGTTGGGTACATTCAGGGAGATGCTGGTGGGCACGGAAACCGCCCAGAGGTTGTTTTCGCAGATGAAGACGACCGGCAGGTGCCAGACGGAGGCGAGGTTGATTCCTTCGTGGAAGCGTCCGGTGTTGGAGGCGCCGTCGCCGAAAAAGCAGATGGTCACCTGGTCGGTACCTCTCAGTACGGCGGAAAGCCCGGCGCCGGTGGCAATGGGGATTCCCGAGCCAACGATACCGGCCGCACCCAGCATACCGATATCCAGGTCGGCGATGTGCATGGAACCTCCCTTGCCCAGACAGTAGCCGGTCTTCTTGGCGAACAGTTCCGCCATCATCTTATTGGTTTCACCGCCCTTGGCGATGAGGTGCCCGTGTCCGCGGTGGGTGCTCATGATGTAGTCCTCTTTTTTCAGGTGAGCAATTGCCCCGGTGGCCACCGCCTCCTCACCGATGTAGAGATGGACGCTGCCGGGGATATTTCCGTCGGCGAACTCCCGGGCAACACGTTCCTCGAACCGCCTGATGCGGACCATGGTTCGAAACATCCAGAGCAGTTTTTCCTTTTCAATAGCCATAGCAACTCCCTTCTCCATAACTGGGGTCAATCAGTGAGGTCTGAGAAAAAGTGACCGGCTTTACACCAGCAGGTTTCAATCAATCCCCAATATTATACAATACCCTCTTCAGAAATGTGAAACCTGGTCACCACGACCGGATGGTCTGCGAGATACCGCCATCAACCACCAGGGTAGTCCCCGTGATGTACTTTGCCTCGTTGGAGTTAAGGAAAAGGGCAGCATTGGCGGTGTCCCAGCCCTCACCCTGCCGGCCCATGGGGGACATGGCATCACGGCGGCGCCACATTTCCTCTATATCACCTCCAGCCCAGGCATCTTTGTTGTAGTACTCAGCCTGCGGCGTCTTCATCAGCCCGGGGAGGATGACGTTGCAGCGGATGCCTTTATCGGCGTACTCGAGGGCGATATCTCTGGTCAGGGCAATTATTGCTGACTTTGAAGAGGCGTAGGCGCAGTTGGGCAGGGTGAACCGTATGGCGCCCACCGAGGCGATATTGGTGATGGAACCTCCCCCCTGCTTCAACATGTGGGGGATGACGTATTTTCCGGTGAGGAACATGCTCTTCACGTTTACCGCCATCACCTTGTCCCAGGTCTCTTCTGCAGTCTCAATGACACCGCCCCACTGCCCGATGCCCACGTTATTGTGCAGTATGTCAATCCGGCCGAACTTCTGAATACAGGTCTCGACCATCTTCTGACAGTCGCTCGCTTTGGAAACATCGGCCTGGAAGGTGATGCATTCGCCGCCTTCTTCGTCAATCATTTTCTTGGTTTCCTCGGCAGCTTCGAGGTTATAGTCAACCGCCATGACTTTGGCGCCCTCCCGGGCAAAGACGATGGTTGTCGCTTTGCCGTTGCCCATGCCGGGAAGCACGGAACCGGCGCCGGTAACAATGGCTACTTTATCTTTCAATCTCTCTCCCATTGTTAAATCCTCCCTCTCTCTATTTCTTTTCGGACGGCCACGACCTCTGGGTTGCGGAAAGACCGGCATCAACCAGCAGGGTAGTCCCGGTGATATACTTCGAATCATCGGAGGCGAGAAACAGGGCAGCGTAGGCCACATCCCACGGTTCGCCCTGCTTGCCGGTGGGGGACATGGCGTCACGGCGCTGCCACATCAGTTCAACGCTGCCGTCGCCGTAGGCGTCCGGGTTATAGTACTCGACCATCGGCGTCTTCATCATTCCGGGCAGGATGGCGTTGCAGCGGATGCCCTTGTCCGCATACTGAATGGCCACCTCCCGGGTGAGGGCAATTACCCCGGCTTTGGAGACGGAATAAGCAAGCGCTGGCGCCGGCTGACACCGGATGGCGCTGAGTGAGGAAATATTGATGATTATGCCGCTCTTCTGGGTTTCCATGTGGGGCAGGGCATATTTACAGGTGAGGAACATGCTTTTCAGGTTGATGGCCATAGTCTTGTCCCAGATTTCCTCCGGCGTCTCCACCGGCCCGCCGTATCCGCCCATCCCCACGTTATTGTGCAGGATGTCGACCCGACCGAACTTCTCGATGCAGGTCTCGACCATCTTCTGGCAGTCGCTTGTCTTGGAAACATCGGCGTAGAACGCGATGCAGGTGCCGCCTTCCCCTTCAATGGTGCGTTTGGTTTCCTCAGCGGCTTCCAGATTATAGTCAACCGCCATTATTTTGGCACCCTCTTGGGCGAAGACAATGGATGTTGCCTTGCCATTGCCCGTCCCGGCCAGGATTGAACCGGCGCCGGTGACAATGGCTACCCTATCTTTGAGGCGTTCTCCCATCTTTTTCTCCTTTTATATCGGCATATCAATGTCTATTTCGCTTCCGGTGACCAGGTTCTCATTGTCCCGGACAGGCCGCCGTCCACGAGCAGTGTGGTTCCGGTAATGTATTTCGAATCATCGGAGGCAAGAAACAGCGCGGCGTAGGCGATATCCCAGGGTTCACCCTGCTTGCCGGTGGGGGACATAGCATCCCGCCGCCGCCACATCTCTTCGATATCGCCGCCCCAGAAATCTGTATAGTAGCGTGCCACCCGCGGTGTCTTCATCAGCCCCGGAAGGATAGTGTTGCAGCGGATACCCTTGGCAGCATACTGAATGGCCACCTCGCGCGTCAGGGCAATCACGCCCGCTTTGGAGACGGAATAGGCCAGCAAAGACGATGGCTCGGCACGTAACGCGACAATCGAAGCGATGTTGATGATGACGCCACTTCCTTGCTTCTCCATATGGGGCAGGGCATATTTGCAGGTGAGGAACATGCTTTTCAGATTCACGCTCATTACACGGTCCCAGGTCTCCTCGCTGATTTCCACCGGACCGCCGTGTGCTCCCAATGCTACATTGTTGTCCAGGATATCCAGGCGGCCGAACTTCTCGATGCAGGTCTCGACCATCTTCTGGCAGTCGCTGGCGAGGGACACATCCGCCTTGAAGGTGATGCACTGGCCGCCCTCTTCATCAATCATGCGTTTGGTTTCCTCGGCGGCTTCAGGGTTGATGTCAGCCGCCATGACCCTGGCGCCCTCACGGGCGAAGAGAATGGCCGTTGCCTTGCCATTTCCCATGCCGGGACCGATGGCACCAGCCCCGGTGATGATGGCTACCTTGTCTTTCAGACGCTCTCCCATAGCTCACCAACTTTTAACGCCTGCGAAAAAAGCGACTTACCCCTATGCCTCCTCCGACTTTTCCCTCAGGGGAGCAACAATATTTTGCCCGCCTCACCGCTCTGGGCCAGTTCAAAAGCTTTCTCATAGTCAGCCAGCGGGAAGCGGTGGGTTATTATCGGCAGGGGGTCGAACCTGCCTGTGTCCAGCATAGCCCGAACCTGCCACCATGTCTGCCAGACCACCCGGCCAAACACGCCAAATACTCTTGCTTCCTTGAGTATGATATTGGGGTGGAAGTCAAATTCTATTGGTCCCGGCGGCACACCCACCAGGCTTACCCTGCCCTCACGCTTCAATACCTGGAAGCAAAGTTTGGTGGCTTCAGCGTTGCCGCTGAGCTCAATTGATACGTCCACACCGAGACTACCGGTGGCATCCATGATGGTCTTGACCGGGTCCTGCTCTTTGGAGTTAATAATGGTGACATCGGGAAAGAGCTGGCGCGCCATAGCGATACGTTTCGGTGCTACTTCAATACCGAAAATTTTGGTAGCCCCGAATACTCTGGAAGCACCGAGAGCGAACATGCCAATGGGTCCACAGCCAAAGACCGCCACGCTTTTACCGTTGATTTCCCCGGCCATGACACCATGCATCCCTACACCGAGCGGTTCGTGGATGGCGCCGAGTTCGTAAGAAGTGCCCGGCGGGTGTTTCCAGCATACCTGTGCCGGCACGGTCATATATTCAGCAAAGGCACCATTAAGCGTGTGGCCGAGGAGGCCCATGTTCAGACAGTTGAGCGCGGCGTCGTTCTGGCAGTAGTAACATTCCCCGCAGAATATATGCGGCTCCGGGGAAACAAGGTCGCCCTTCTTGATGTTGGTCACGCATTCACCCACCTCTATCACCTCTCCGCACGTTTCGTGACCGGTAACAATGGGCAACTGCATCATCTTCATGATATTGGGTGATGAATGATAGATGTGGATATCACTGCCGCAGATCGCGGTCCCCATAATTTTGACCAGGACATCCTTGGGCCCGACCTTGGGCATATCAACATCCTTATATTCGTACCCTACAGCTTCGGTTGCTTTCACCAACGCTTTCATTTCATCTGCTTCCTTTCCATATCAGAATTCGCTGTCAAAGGGAACACATAAGAAAACCCCTGTAAATTCCTCTTTTGAGTTCGTTACAGGGGATTCCGGTAACTTTTCCATGTATTCTGATATGCTGAATGATGATGGTTTCTGATAATCGGTCAGTCAATTCAGGTTCAGCTATACCAGCGAGCATCATTGTCTATTATACCGCATTCCAGGACACACGACCAGCCGCTAAGTTCCACCACAATACTGCTTCTAGCTCTGGGCCAGTGCTTCCAGCAATTTGTCGGCCGCTTCCTTGGCGGACATGCCGACTGAAACGCCGAGTTTCTTGGCCGCCTCATTAACCGCAGAAATCTGCCCCTGCTCATAGGTGCTCATTCCGGAGCCGACTTTGGCCGACATGGCTGCGACAGCGGCGGCCGGGATGCCCTGTTCATCGCACATTTTGAGGGCGGCGATACCGGCGTCGTTCTTTCCCATCCCGGCATCGTTGCCTATCATGGCGCCAACGCCGCTGTGAATCGTCATCTCCCCGACGTTTACCCCGCAGTGGGAACCATCGACAAAGACATCGCCCTTGGTACTTTCATCCATCGCTGCCGCAGAATCAGCAACGACGATTTTGCGGTTTCCTGATTGCTTTATTATTATCTGACCAGCCAATGTTTACCCCCTCCCCTTTCTATGTCGCGTTCAAAATTCCTTCCAGCATTTTATCAGCTGCTTCTTTGGCAGTCATGCCCACCGTAACACCCATCTTTTTGGCCACTTCGTTGACTGTCGATATGACACCTTCATTGTAGGTGGACTGGCCAACGCCGATTTCGGCAGACATGGCCGCTACGGCTGCGGCCGGGATGCCATGCTCTTCCAGGGTCTTCAGGGATGCTATCCCCGCATTTTCCAGGCCAATGCCGGCATCATTGCCAATCGCCCCGAGGGCACCACTTGGGAGTATGTAGTCGGGAGCGATATTGGCACCGCAGTGTGAACCGTTAACAACGATATCGTTTTTATTATCCTCGGTGACGGAGGTTGCAGAATCGGCAATGACAATACGCAGTCCGCCAGACTCCCTTACCACTTTATGCACTTCATGCGTCATAAATCCTACCTCCCCGTCTCTGAACTAAGTATCTGATACTGGTTACTAACGTATCATCTGACCAGGTAACCAGGTAATTATCTCAGGAACAAGTGTGAAAATGATAAGTCCGATAATAATCAGCGCCACATGTGGTAGTACGCCTTTGACGATATCCCCCATAGTTATGCCCAGTTTAGGGTCGGCTGCGCCGCGGCAGATGAAGATTCCAGAGGCAAACGGTGGGGTCATAAAGGCCATCTGCAGGTTCACACAGACCATAATGGAGAACCAGAGGAGGGGGAAACCGGCTGCCTCAGCGATGGGGGTGATAATCGGTACCATAATATAGACGATGGCGATCCATTCGATGAACATGCCCATGATGAAGATGATGAACATGATGATGGCGAAAATACCCCACTTGCCACCGGGTGCACTCAAAATGATATTGGACATAACCTCGCGGCCACCACCACCGAGAAAGACGGCGCTAAAGGCCACGGCCATGGTAACGATGACGAAAATAAAGCCGCAGGCTCGCATGGTGATGAGCGAAGCCTCTTTCAGTGTTGTCAAGCTGAAACGCCGGTAGGCAATGGCAAGTATGGTAGCCATGAAAGCGCCGACACCAGCTGCCTCGGTGGGGGGTGCGACGCCAAAAAAGATTACGCCCAGTACCGACAGGATGAGAATAGCGACAGGTAAAATAGAGGTAAGCAGCATGGTAGTTTTTTTAAGGAAAGGCACTTTCCTGTCTTCAGAGGGAACAGATGGTGCAATTTGCGGCTGGAGATAACACCGTATAGCGATATAGGTAATATACAGGGCAGACAGGGTAAATCCGGGTAAAAAGGCACCGAAGAAGAGCTGGCCCACGGAGATTCCAGCCATCGGCCCATAAAGCACGAGCATGATGCTTGGGGGAATAAGTATTCCCAGGCAGCCGCCGGCGGTTACGGCACCGGTGGCCAGGGGCTTGCTGTAGCCGCGCTTGAGCATCGATGGAAGAACCGCCAGCGCCAGCATGGTGATGGAGGCGGCGATGATGCCCACGGTGGCGGCGATGATGGTGCCCATGAGCACGGTGACGATGGCCAGACCGCCTCTCAGGCCGCCGAGCCACAGGTACAGAGCATCATATAAGCGTTCCGCTATACCGGAGCGTTCCAGCATTACCCCCATGAAAACGAACAGGGGTACTGCGATGATGACGTAGTTGGTCATGATGCCATAGATATTGGTATAAATGACGTCAGCTACTTGTACTATGCCACCAAAAACAAAAAGGCCGACAAATAAAGCTAAAGCTCCGACGATAAATCCAAGAGGGTAACCGGTTAAGACTCCAATAAAAACACCGCCCAGCATGATGGCGGTAACCATTTCGGGACTTAAATCAATCATATGGCTTGCCTCTTATCAGTAGATATGTGTCCCGGAAGAAATGGGCTATGGCCTGAAGTGCAAACAGGCAGAGTCCATAGAATATAACTGTTCTCAATGGTCCCGCCGGCGGGTACCAGCCGGTAATGGGCATCTTCTCACCGGTTGCCCAGGCATCAAACATCCAGCTCCAGGCGGCAAAGGAGATCATAAATATAAACGGGAAGAAGAGGAGCAACGTGCCAAGGAAATCAATGAGAGCCTGAGCTCTAAGGGGAAGGTGCGAATATATCATATCGACCCTGACATGAGCCCTGTGCCGGTGTGTGTAGGCAAAGGCGAGGATGTAGGAACTGGCGGCGAGCATGACGTGGAGCTCGTATCCCCACAGGGTCGGCTTGGTGAAAACATAGCGGAGCATGACCTCAAGGGTCACCAACACCACCAGTGCTACGATAAACCACCGCCCTGTTTTTGCCGTCCACTCACTGATGGTGTCAACGGTATGTATAAATTTTCTCATAATTGTTCTTTTCTAGTTATTGAACTTCCCCGCCCCGAAAGACTCTCCGGGGCGGGGAATTGGCTCTAGAAATTACAGGCTCGGATAGGTCATTCCGTAAGCGTCTCGCCAGTTCTGGAGGGATTTCATCAGTTTGTCGTAGAACGGGTCTTCAGCCATTCGCTTCGCGTAGAAGTCATTGGAAGCATTAACTATTGCGGCTTCCAGTGACTTGGGTGCCGGTACAACCTGTACACCTGCAGCAATCCAGTCGGCGGTGGCGGTAGTGTTCTTGTAGGTCCACTCGGCGTAGTGCCGCGTGCCCTCGGCCCACACCAGTTCGGTGAATATCCACTTCAGGTCGTTGGGCAGGTCAGCCCATGACTGCTCGTTGACGATGTAGACATACATGTCGGTGGGCTGGCGGAGTGGGGATACGTAGGCGTAATCAACGATTTCGTGGAAGCCCATGGGCCAGTCAACAGCGAGGCTCGAGTGCTGGAAGCCGTCAATGACACCGCGCTGCATGGACTCGTAAATTTCGGGGCTGGGAGTGGAAACGGCGGCAACGTCCAGCTGGCCGAAAATCACCGCCTCGTCACCGAGGAGCCTCATCTTCTTGCCGGCCAGGTCCTCCGGACCATTGACCGGGAAGCTGGTGTAAAGGAAGGTCTCCGGCTCGCGGCAGATGGTGGCTATTGGTTTGACATTCTCAAATCCGCCGGCATCGAACATCTCCTTCATCAGGACGAGGCCCTCACCCCACAGGTACCACATCTGGTACTGCATTGCGGTGGGACCACCGACCATCATGGAGAATGGGGGTGATTGTGGGAGGTCACCAACCCACAGGATGGGGCCATTGGAAGCGCCATCAAGAATCCCCCTCTGAACGGCTTCAATCTCGGTGTCGGCGGGGACGATGGCACCGCCCTCGTTGGCCTGAATAACGAAGCGCCCGCCACTGGCTGCCTTAATCGCCTTGCTGACCCTGTCCAGGGACATGTAGGTGGAGGTGGTGGTCGGGTTATCATCCTGAATAATCCACTTGACAATTTCCACGGGCTGTGCCGGTGCTGGAGCGGGTGCCGGTGCTGGAGCGGGTGCTGGTGCCGGCGCTGGCTGAGCGCAGGCGGCAGCCAGACTGCTTAGCAGTATCACCGCTAATACCAACGTGAATACTAATCTTTTGCTCAATTTATCCTCCTTAGTCAAATATTGACAGTCAAACTGTAGAACAATGGTGCTTTGTGAAAACTGTCACCCCCTTTCATACCAATTGGTCAATATACCCTGTAATATCGGAACATATAGTATGGCTATTGCTTTGAGGATATAGATGCACATCTGATATGCCATAATATCGAAGTCTGCTCAATTTGTCAAGATTTTCAGAAATCGGAGTTAACTCATGGTCAGGTGGTCCGCAGTGCCGTCAGGCCGCTCTCGGGGTCTACGTCGCGCTCGAGCTGATAACTGAGCTCGCCTATGTAAATCTCGACCGTTGCCCAGACGATACCTTCCTCAAGATGACCGCCGATTAGCTGGCCCGGCTTCAATGGGTCGATGGCGCACATGTGGATGTGGAATATTTTTTCACCTTCATATACGGAAAGCGACCCCTGACCGGAGAGGATAGAAAGATGGCCCTCAAATTCGTCAAAGTCCCATCCCCACTTACCGTCCTTGGGCGCGGTTCCGAACTTGACCTTTTCCAGGGAGCCAATGATGCCGAGGATTATGCCCGAGGTTATGCCTTTCTTTTCGCAATATCTGGCAAGTTCGCTTAATATTTCCTGGCCGCGATTCAGCCGGAGAAGATTGACCGATTTAAACACGTAGATACCTCCTTATCAATATATTGTCTTGGCATTATATGGTGAATTGTGAGGACGGATTCACCCCAGTGACCATTGATAATTATGTTGTAAAACTATCAGCAGCCAGCGTTTCAGCTGATATTAAGTTAATATTACAATATTTCCGTAGCGAATGACAAAAACAGGGGAATTCATAATCGGTGTATATTTGACAAAAATCCGGTGAGAGATAAAAATGTGGTTAATGCGCCTTACTTTCGGAAAAATCCGCAATGGGTGGATATTCACCATACCATAATAAAAGTTAAGGAGGAAACAGGCATGGGTCGTAAAGCCAGAGTCGGCTTCACGCGGGATTACTATGACAAGGACGGCAATTTCATTCTGGACTGCCCGGGATTCAAGTCGCTGGAGAAGATGCCGGATATTGAACGCGAGGTCTTCGCCGAAATGCTGCCCGAGGTGGCTCCGCATCAGATAGAAGATTACGATATCGTGGTTACCCGCACCTTCTCCAGATGGGTGGAGGGCAGTTTTGTCGGCAATGACCGACTTCTTTCCCTGCACCGCAACGGCGTTGGCTATGACCGGATTGACGTTCCGTCGCTTACCAAGGCCGGAGTAATTTTGTGTATCACGCCGGCGGCAGTACGCCGCCCGGTCGCGGTGGCCATCATTACGTTCATCCTTGCCCTCAGTACCCGTCTTTTCATCAAGCACCAGCTCACCAGCGAGGGACGATGGAGCGATGTGCCCAAGCACAACGGCTATGGCCTGATCGGCAAGACATTGGGGTCGTTCGGGGTGGGTAACATAGGCCACGAGATGTTTAAACTGGCCAAGCCCTTCGGCATGAGGCATATCGCCTATGACCCCTATCTAAAACCGGAGGACGTCAGGGATGTTGATGTTCAACTGGTGGATATGGATACCGTGCTCTCCGAATCTGACTACCTCAACATCAGTTGTCCGCTGAATGAAAAGACCCGTCACATCATCGGGGAGAAGGAGCTGAAAAAAATGAAGCCGACCGCCTTCCTGATAAATACCGCTCGCGGGCCTATTATTGATGAGGTTGTGCTCCACAAGGCCCTGCAGGAAAGATGGATACGGGGAGCAGCGCTGGATGTCTTTGACCAGGAGCCAACGCCGCCGGACAACCCGCTGTTAAAACTGGACAACGTCATCGTTACCGCCCATGCTATGGCTTTCACCGATGAATTTCTCAACGCGGTATGGGAAATCATCGCCAAGCAGATAACGCAGCTTATGAACGGGGAAATGCCCGACGGCGTGGTGAATCGGGAGGTCTGGGACCAGCCGAAATTTCAGTCCAAACTTAAGCGGTTCCTGGAACAAGTAAAAAGCTGAAAAAAGGAAGGAGAATAATATTGAAGAAAAACCGTGTGAAGGAACTCTGGCGTGAAGGGAAGGCAGCCGTCGGTGTCTGGATGGTGCTGGGGAGTCCCATCACCGCCGAAATCATCGCCAACATGGGATATGACTGGGTAGTCGTTGACACCGAGCACGGTTCCATTGATATCGGCACAACGCAGTCCATCATACAGGCTGTCTCATATACAAGCACCGTGCCGATGGTCAGGGTACCCTGGAACCACCCGATGCCTATCAAGCGTGCTCTGGACGCCGGCGCATACGGACTGGTCATCCCCATGGTGAACAGCCGTGAAGAGGCGGTGCAGGCAGTACAGGCTGCACGCTATCCGCCACTTGGCGCACGGAGCTACGGTGGCCCGCGGGCGCGTCTCTACGGTGGGGTCGATTACTTTGAGCACGCCAACGAAGAGATTGCCGTCATCGTACAGATAGAGCATATTGATGCAGTAAACCGTGTTGATGAAATACTCTCAGTGGAGGGCGTTGATGCCTTCTTCATCGGGCCGTCTGACCTCGCCATCTCCATGGGGCTGAAGCCGGGGCTTGACCAGACTGACCCACGGCACGGGGACGCCATAAGCAAGGTGCTGGCGGCGGGGAAAAAGCATGGTGTTGCCGGAGGCATTCACGTTGGCAGTGCCGAAGCGGCCAATGAACGTATTGCCCAGGGTTTTCAGTTTGTCGGCTTGAGCAGTGACGAGGGTTTTATAAGAAGCGCCGCGGCATCCGCGCTGAACAAGGTCGCTAAATAGAAAAATCGCTTGTATCAGCTCTTTACCAGGGGGATGGTTACCCCCTCTTTCGCAACTCCCGGAGTAGCGAAATAATTAAGGTACCGCCGAATATCACCACGACGATGCCAAATAAAATTGGTATCTTGTAGTCTGTTTCTTCTGTTGGTGTCAGTGGGATCGGGGCCGGACTTGCTGGCTGTTGCTGGGGTTGTGTGCTGGAGGCGGGTACCTGCTCCGATGGTGGCGTGACGTTTTCCGTAGAGAAGTTCACCGTTTTTTCATTGTTTGCTTCGTTGCTTTCCAGGACCTGATTAACCTCATCGATAATCACCTTGATAGTGTGCGGCCCAACCTGAGAAATCCAGGTGCTGAAGGTCTCTTCTGTATTCTCATCGGGCTCTATTGAATTGACCTGTCCTGAGGCCAGGTACTCGCCATCGACATAGTAATTCACGGATGCATATCCGGCCCTGGCATCACCCTGATTCCTGATGGTCACTGCAAAGGTCACGTTGTCACTGGTAGAAGGTTCTCCAGAGGGCCAGGTAATGGACTCAATTATCAGGTCAGGGGCGAGAATGGAGAAGATGACCGTTTCTGTATTGTTGTCTTCCGCTCCCTCGGTAATGGTATTGGCACCGTCAGCGAATACGGCAAGGACATGCGGGCCAGCGGCGACATCCCATTCAAATGTCTTAATCACGCGTGTGCCAGCGTCGAGCTGCGGAATCTCCTGCTGATTTACGACTTTATCATCGACGTAGAAGTATACCTGGAAACCTTCTGCCCTGCGGCTGCCCTTATTCTTGACGTATGCGGTCAGGGTAACTTTATCGCCCATTGATGGCTCAATCGGGCTCCATGTCACCGCTTCAAAGGCAAGGTCAGGCATGGGGTAGCCAATCAGCGTCTCGTTGTTTGCCTCGTTGCTCTCGGCCACCTGGTTCGAATCATCGACAACGGTGCGGATGATATGCGGTCCCGCGGCCACTTTCCAGCTGAAGGTTCTGGTGACTGTTGCGCCTGGATCCAGCTCTGGAATGTCCTGAAAGCCCCCAGGGTTGTTATCAATGTAGAGATGGACCAGTGAAGTGCCGGCCCTGCTGCCTCCGTTATTTTTAATGGTTAGAGTAAAGGTAACCATTTCTCCTACCGGAGGGTCATTGTGTGACCAGTCAATACTTTCGATTATGAGGTCGGGGCCAAGGGGGGTCAGGGTGGTCACCTTTTCATTATTGGTCTCATCGCTTTCGGCAACTCTCTTGGTGAAATCAACAAAAGCTTTGATAGTATGTTCGCCGGCGGTGGCTGTCCAGGTAAAGGTCTGATTATCGGTTGCGTTAATCGATATTGGATTTACTCGGTCAGAAGTCATCTGGATATTATCAATATGGTAGGAAATAAAGGAGTAATCGGCGTTGGCCTCTCCCTGATTTTTAACGGTAACGGTAAATGTCACTGTGTCACCTATAACCGGCGCTGACGGTGACCAGGTTATCTGCTCGACGATGAGATCAGGTGGCATAGGTACGAAGATAATCATTTTTTCATTGTTCGACTCTTCGCTCTCGGACACTTTGTCCTGTGGGTCGACAATCGCCCGTATCTTATGCACTCCACCTTTGGCTATCCAGCTAAAGGACGCCGTTTTAGTGTCGTTGGCATTTATCGGCACCAGCCCCCGGTAGCCTACTTTTTCATTATCGATAAAGAGGTCGACTCTGGATTCAATAGAGTCCCCGCTCCCCTGGTTCTTCACGGTCACGGTAAAGGTAACGCTATCACCTATGGCTGGATTAGTCGGTGACCAGGTGATACTGTGGACAATGAGGTCAGAAAGAAGTGGTGAGATGATGACGGTTTTCTCATTGTTGGTCTCATCGCTCTCGACAATAACGCCTCCTGTGACAATAACGGCTTTTATATCGTGCATGCCCCGTACAGCAATCCAGGAAAAGGTAACGTTTTCAGAAGCACCGGCTTCCAGTTTACCGGTTCGTTCTGTATCCCGGTAGGTATCATTAACGTAAAAATTGATGGTGGCGTTGCCTGATACGCCGCTGCCCTGATTTGTAACAGTTACGGTGAAGCTAACATTATCGCTTAGCGATGGTTCCGTGGGGGACCACGATATATCATCTATAATCAGGTCGGGAAGGAGAGCGGAGAAAAGCACCGTCATTTCATTATTGCCCTCATCAGATTCCGGCACGGCATCGTTTTTATCAACGATGGCCTTAATAGCGTGTTCACCTGCCTTGGCGAACCAGGAAAAGGTTTTGGTCAGTGTTTCCTCCGGATTTATTCTCTCGACATCCTTGTAGCCCCGTGAAATGCCGTCGATGTAAAAATCTACGCGGTTTGAGTTGGCGGCAACCGCGCCCTGGTTCCTGATGGTTACGGTGAAAATAACAGTACTGCCAACAGTAGGTTCTGAAGGCGACCAGGTTATAGAATCGATTATGAGGTCCGCGCCCAGTGTGGACAGCGTGTAGGTTTTTTGATTGTTGCTCTCATTGCTTTCATTGACCTGCTCCCTGTAATCGGCCATTGCAGTGATGACATGTATGCCGGTTTCAGCAGTCCAGGTGAAAGTGTGTTCGGTACTGGCGCCAGGGTCGATTGGTTGCACGTAATCATTGGTGAGATAATTATCATCGATATAGTAAGCAACGTAGCACTGACCTGAAGTGACTGTGCCCTGGTTACTGATGGTAACGGTGAAGGTTACACTATCCCCGATGGCAGGTGTTTCCGGAGAAGGGGTTATCGCCTCAACGGTCAGGTCAGGACCAGATTGCGCTTGCGCTACCCTATCCGCATAGTTAACCGGAAAGTACAGGGGGTGGCCAAAGACCACTATCGCAACCAGGAGTATGATGACAGTGAAAATTCTTTTCGGCATCGCTGATTTATACGGGTATTGCCAGAATGAGACTGGTTTGCACGGTTAATTACTACCCGACCTCCCACGCTGATTGATGTAAGCCATAATTATAATACTCTGTTTACATAATACATATTACAATCACAAAAAACAACGGAATAGCTATAGTAAATTAGTACTACCTTTGGAACAAGTACTTTAGGGTAGGCCATGCTTGCAAAGGTTGTTGATGAAGAAGAAAAGAAAAGCGGGGTATTGACAATTACATATAGAGGACTATATAGTGAGTATTAACTTCGTGCATTCACTCTGATTCATTTAGTATTTTCTTTTTCTTCTCTTCAAATTCTTCCTGTGTTAATATGCCTTTATCTCTTAATGCCGCCAACTCTTTTATTATCTCAATATAACCTGTGTCTTTTCCTCTAACTTGGCTAGTTTCCGGTTCTGTTAAATGCTTTTGCCTAACAAAGTGCAACAAAGAATCTAAGGATTCTCTGTTCCCAGTGTATTTCACAAGGCGATTCAGACCAATAACATTAAGTTCTACCCATTCTGGTTTATGAAAAATACCGATTAAAATGAATATTAATGAAACACCAAACGCTCCGTATGCTATTTCTTTTGTGTTCATTTCATTACTAATCCAAAGACCAGCGATGAATATAATCACACCGAGAACGAGTAGCCAATAGTACCGCTTTGATGAATAAGAAATACTTGATATATGGCTATAATCATAGTCCCTTATCGTTCTGCCAGACCGTTCCAGTAGACGCTTATTTGTTGCATATACCTCATAATTGAGATTGTAGATTGCCTCTATGGTTTCTCCATCTGTTAGGATATTGTCAATCCATTTGTGTGATTTACCACTCATGATACATTGCCTCAACTTGTTTAGTGGGTTTATTATAGCACAGTGGAAAGAACTGTGAAGTAGTAAGGGCTGTTTTTGCCTCCTCTTTAACCTACTCAACCGCACGCTCAAGTAACCTCAGGCCGGTTACCTCCGGCCCAGCCACAGGAGGGTGGAGCAGACGATAAGTGTGGCCACAATGGCAACGCTGCTGAATGCGAAGCTCGTGTGGAAACTGAAATGGTCTATCAGGTAACCCAGCACCGGAGTCAGTATTCCGGCGCCTTCCATATTGGCGAAGAAGTAGAAACCGAGCACCGTGGAGCGACGCTTGATTGGGGTCTCGTCGACAATGTATGCCTGCGCCACGGTGGTGTTGAAATACAGGGCTATGCCGGTAAAAACCAGCACGGCACCGATACCGAATCCGTAAGGTACCACATTAAGCAGGTAAACCATAGCGCTGGCCATAACACCCATGGCTATGATTATCGTTATGCGGCCGAACCGGTCCGAGAGATAGCCGCCGAATGGTGCTGCCCAGAGACCCATGAAGTAAATGAGCGATATTGAAGCTGCCGCCGTCTCCTTGCTTGTATTGTAAGTATCTACCAGGAAGAGCGGGATGAAGGAAATGATTGAGATAACCATTGCCTGCGTAAACGAGCTCATGGCGATTACGGTTATCACACGTCGTAAATTGCCGGGGGCGGGTGGGGTTTCGGTGGAGACGCTGGTGCCAGGAGTCGCTGCCTTCTGAAGCGGCAGGCGTTTTTTAAGTACGACATGGAGAAAAATGCCGAAGCCGATGCCGAAGATGGCCAGCACGATAAATGGACTGCGCCAGCCCCAGGCACCGGCAACGCCGGCGGCGATAAGCGGTGCTAAAAAATAGCTCGTACTGCCACCGACCATGTGATAGCCGAGTGCCTGGCCGCGACTTTCTGGCGCCACCGCGGCTGATATCATGGTCGTGGCGGCGGGGTGATAGCCGCCACCAAGTATGCCCATCAGCACCAGGCCGGCTATCAGGACAAGATAGTTTGGCGACATGCCAACCAATAGACCGGTAATTGATACACCCACAATACCTACGGTGAGCAGGATACGCGGCCCAAAGCGGTCAGCAAGCCATCCTCCCGGTAGTTGGCAGAGACCGTAGACCACGCCGAAAGCCGACATGATGAATCCGGCACGGGTGTAATCAAGGGCGAATTCATCGCGGATATAAGGCAGGAGCGGGCCCGGGAGGGCGGTTACCAGGTGGTGCGATAGATGTGCCAGCACAAATAGAGGCAGCAGTCCACTGAAGAGAGCACGCAACCTGTTTCTTTTATTGATGACGATTTCCTTTCTGCGGTAAAAGGCCGTGTTCTGACCGGTTGTTACTGAGGTGTATCATACCACGAAAGGAAAAAATAATTCTCGCCGAGGTGCCTGTCCTATCGGGTGGTCGGTTTAACCGACGGGAACGGCGGCTTTTTCAATCCTGACCGCGCAGACTTTGAACTCCGGTATCTTGGCTACGGGGTCCAGTGCCCGTATGGTCAGCTGGTTGGTGGGACTCTCGGCGAAATGGAAGGTCATGAAGACCACGCCGACCGGGGAAGCCTCGGTGATTTTGGCCCTGGCGGTGACTGCGCCGCGTCGCGAAATCACCCTCACGGTCTCACCTTCAGCAATGCCGAGTGCCGAGCCATCCTGCGGGTTTATCTCCACAAGCTCTTCGCTGTGAAAAACGTTGAGCCCTTTGACCTTCCGGCTCATGGTGCCGGTATGAAAATGAAACAGGCTGCGCCCTGTGGTGAGCACCAGTGGGTAATCTTCATCTGGAGGTTCCGCTGACGGCTTATACTCCAGCGGTATAAATTGCCCCTTGCCCCGGGTGAAGATTTCGGTGTGGAGGATGGACGTTCCCGGGTGCTCCCTGGTGGGGCAGGGCCACTGCAAGCCCCCCCTTTCCAGGCGACGATAAGATATGCCTCCATAGCTCGGTGTCAGCCCGGCAATCTCGTCCATAATCTGGGACGGATTGCTGAACTTGAAACCATCGCTTCCCATTCGCTGCCCGACCTGCCCGATAATCCACCAGTCCGGCTTGGCATTGCCTACCGGTTCAATCGCCTTCCTTACTCGCTGCACCCTTCGCTCCGTGTTGGTGAACGTGCCATCCTTCTCGGCATAGGTGGTGCTGGGCAGGATAATATGCGCCAGTTGGGCTGTCTCGGTTAAGAAGCAGTCCTGCACTATGAGTAATTCCAGTCGCTGCAGGGCTTCGATGGCATGCTTGGCTTCCGGCTCGCTCAGCACCGGGTTCTCGCCCATGATATACATCGCCTTTATCTGGCCGTTATGGGCGGTCTCAAACATTTCGGTAACGGTGAGCCCCGGCCTGGCCGGAGGCAGTGAGCAGCCCCACCCCGCCTCGAATTTCTCCTTCACCGATTCGTTAGTCACGGCCTGGTATCCGGGATAGACATCGGGCAGCGCACCCATATCGCAGGCACCCTGAACGTTGTTTTGACCGCGCAGCGGATTAACCCCGCTCCCCGGCTTGCCTATGTTTCCGGTGAGCATGGCCAGGTTGGCGACGGCGATTACGTTATCCGTGCCGTGGGAGTGCTGGGTGATGCCCATCGCGTAAAATATGGCTGCGGGGCTGCTGGTGGCGAAAATCCTGGCCGCCTGGATTATCCTGTCCTTTGGCACGCCGGTGATTTTTTCCACAATATCAAGGTCGAAATTCGATAATGACTCCTTGAAAGCATCGAGGTTCTCGCAGCGTTCACCGATAAAATCTTTGTCCAGCAGGTCTTCATCGACGATAACCCGGCACATACCCATGAGCAGGGCAACGTCACTGCCGGGACGGTGCTGCAGGTAAATATCGGCGTGGCGAACAAGCTCGATCTCCCTTGGGTTGGCCACGATTAGCTTTGTGCCGCGGCGGACGGCGCGCTTCATTTCAAAGCCGATTACAGGATGGGCTTCGGTGGTGTTGGCGCCGATGACGAAAATGCAGGCGCTATCCTTGATATCGCCGATGGAGTTGGTCATCGCCCCGCTCCCGAATGTGGTGACCAGACCGGCCACCGTGGGGGAATGTCAGAGGCGGGCACAGTGGTCGATATTGTGCGTGCCGATGACCGCTCGACCCAGTTTCTGGAGGAGGTAGTTTTCCTCGTTGGTACACTTGGCCGAGGAGATAATGGCGACCTCTTCCGGCCTGTACTTTCCCAGCCCTGCCGCCACCTCGTCGAGCGCTTCCTCCCAGGTAGCTCCACTGAATTTGCCGGTTCGCCTGACCAGCGGGTTGTTCAGGCGGTCAGGGTGGTGGACAAACTCGGTAGCACCAAAGCGGCCCTTGACGCAGAGTTGGCCGCGATTGACATCATTCTCCCTGTCCCCGCGGACACACATAACCTGACCATCTTTCACCCCGAGGTACATCTGGCAGCCGACGCCGCAGTAAGGGCAGGTGGTCTTCACCTCGTAGTCTGGCCGGACGGCCACTTTGGGCATCATGGCGCCCACCGGGCAGCGCACCATGCACTCGCCGCAAGACCGGCAGATCGACTCAAACAGAGAGCTGCTGTCAACAGGGCTGACCTGCTCGCGGTCTCCCTGATGACTTATCTCGATGGCGCCCACCACGGTAACCTCGTTGCAGGCGCGAACACATTTGCGGCAGAGGATGCAGTAATTACGGTCGATTTTGAAAAAGGGATTGCTGTGGTCTACGGGGCGTGACCTGGTTTTGGGGCGAACGGGTATCTCGGTTACGCCCAGATAGTCAACTACCTTCTGCAATTCACAGATTCCGTTCTTGGGACAGAGCACGCAGCGGTCGGTTACGGCTACATTGCGCAGACAGATATCGTAAGGCTGGCAGCGCTCCTTGCGGTCGCAGATGAGGCACTCGCTGGGATGGTCGGCGAGGACTGGTTCCAGGGCAGCGCGACGGGCTTCATTTAACACCGGGGTATTGGTTCGTACCACCATTCCTTCCATGACCGGCGTGGTGCAGGCGATAGCTAAATCTGGCGCGCCCTCGATTTCCACCACGCAAAGGCGACAATCCCCCGTCGGTTCAAGGTCCGGGTCATGACACAGGTTCGGGACATATATCCCCGCCGCCAGGATGGCGTCGAGTAGAAGGGTACCCTTGCTGGTTCTGACTTCTCTCCCGTCGATGGTTATCCTGATTTCATCCATCACCTGGCAGCGACCCGTTCCCGTGGCTTGTATTTGCTCTTGCCCCGCTTGGGAGGTAGTGGTGGTGGCGTGATAACGCAGCGTACGGCACACTGCAGGCAGCGCCTGCCTTCTTTCGCCGCTGCCTCGTCGCTGAGGCCAAGCTCGACTTCCTCAAAGTTATCGATTCTCTTCTCCGTCGGCAGCGCCGGCATAACCGCCCGAGCCCATTCGAAGAAACCCTCATCTTTGCCCACGCAGGTGCTGAACTCACTCGACGGTGCCAGGACTTCATTGATGTCTCCCGTTCCGCCTAGATATTTATCAATGGACGCGGCGGCCTTTCGACCGGCGGCAATGGCCTCAATGACCGAGGCCGGACCGCTGACGGCATCACCGCCTGCCCAGACGCCTTTGCTGCTGGTGGCCGAAGTCTCGGCGCTGGCCTGAATGGTGCTGCCCCTGCCCAGCTTGAGGTTGAAACCTTCGGGGATATCCGGAAACTGACCGATGGCGGCGATAATGGAGTCGAACTCGGTGGTGAATTCGCTGCCCTTAATCGGGACCGGTCGCCGGCGCCCGCTGGCGTCAGGCTCACCGAGTTCCATGCGATTGCACGTCAACTTCAGTGTTTTGCCGGTCCGGTCAATGCGCACCGGTGCGGCCAGGAACATGATTTCTATCCCTTCCTCTAGTGCGGCCTCGATTTCCTCCGGGCTGGCGGGCATCTCCGCCCGTGTGCGGCGGTAAACGATGGTGACTTTCTTGGCGCCAATGCGCAGGGAGACCCGTGCTGCATCGATGGCGACGTTCCCGCCGCCGATGACCGCCACCCGAGCACCGGTATAGATTTTCCGGCCCAGGTTAATCTCTCGCAGGAAAGTGGCGCCGTCAAAAACGCCCTGAACCTCCTCACCGTCCACGCCCATCTTCATGCCTTGATGTGCGCCGGGTGCGGCGAAGACGGCATCATAGCCCTGGCTGAACAGGTCATCAATGGACTCTACCCTGGTATTCAGCTTGATATCAACGCCTGTCTCCCTGATAACGTCGATTTCGGCGTTGAGCTTTTCCGGCGGCAGGCGGTAGTCGGGGATGCCGACACGCATCATCCCACCGGGTTCGGGAAGAGCCTCGAAAACGGTGACGGCGTGCCCCTGCTTGGCCAGGTAGTAGCCGGCAGTCAGCCCCGCCGGCCCCGACCCGATGATGGCCACCTTCTTACCGGTCGCTGGCGTTTTTTTGGCCAGCTTCTGCCACTGTCCGTCGTCGCGCTCCGCCGCGGCCCATTTGAGGAATTTTATTGATATCGGCTCGTTCAGAGCTTCGCGGCGGCAGGCCTGTTCGCAGGGGTGGATGCAGACCCTTCCCAGAGCACCGGGGAAGGGGACTTTTTCCCTGATGACGGCCAGCGCCTCGGCGAACCGCCCCTCACCGCAAAGTCGGACGTAGCGGGGGACGTCGATGTGGGCGGGGCAGGCATAGCTGCACGGATTGGTCAGTTCCTCGTGGTTGATATCCGGTCTCCATTTAGCGTCTTTATCAAGCAACGCCGCGGTGGGGCAGACCTCAACGCAGGCGCAGCAGTACTTGCATCCGGATGCAATCAGTGATTTCCCATCTGGTGATTCCGGCCAGAGGTCGCCGTCATGGTCGACCATCCTGATGGCCTCGATACCCCGTATCTCCTTGCAGGCATTAACGCAACGGGCGCAGCTAATGCACAGGTTATAGTCTCTTTCAAAGAGGGGATTGTCGCGGTCAACGGGTAATCCGCGATACTGCCAGGTCAGCTCTTCTCCTTCCAGGCCTATGTAGTCGACGACCTGCTGCAGCTCGCACTGGTCGTTGTAGGGGCAGAGGACACAGCGCTGGGTTACCGCCACGTTGCGCAGGCAGATATCATACGGTCCGCAGCGGTCGCGCCGCTCGCAGATAAGGCATTCGCAGGGATGATGGGCAAGCAGTTTTTTCAGCGCTTCTTTCCGGTCCTCCCTGAGCAGAGGTGTATCCGTACGGGCCACCATGCCCCCGGCGACCCTGGTGTTGCAGGCAGTGACGGGTTCCTCAGTGCCCTCGATTTCCACCAGGCATAGCCGACAGGAGCCATCGGGGGTGAGCATGGGATGAGCGCAGATGGCCGGGATATAAACACCCGCTGCTCTGGCCGCCTCCAGGATGGTCGTCTCTTCGCTGGACTCAATGGTTTGGCCGTCAATGGTTAATTTAATCATTCCCATACTTTCTAACATTAAGCCCCGGGTCTGGTTTTGGGGCTATCACCTCCGGATTTCAGCAGTTTCACCAGTCGCCAGCTGGTGCTCTGGCAGAGATAAATAATGTCTTCGTTGGGTAAATAATCGGTGATGGTGCGGTCGAACATGATGGTGCCCTCGGGGGCGAATTCGGCATCGCCTTTCCAGAGCACCAGGGTCAACGGCACCATGCTCAACGGGCTAACGGTCACCGAGACATCCCCGTAATCCGCCTGACGCCCGCCGATGGATTCCGCCATCTCCAGCAATTGCTCCGGTTCATTCCCGAAGCAGGTGACCAGCGGTTTGATGGCCCGCTGGTAAAAAGTGGGGAAATAGCCGGCAGCGTCAGAAAGTTCCTTGAACGAGATGAGCTGATTGGAGAGTGGAGTTCCCTTTGCCTGCGTAAAGTAGTGAAGCAGCAGTATCTTATCGGTAACTGATACGTCTTCTTCGCTGTCCTGGCGAGATACGCTGGCCTCCGGGTACGTAATGAAGTATGTCCGGCTGAGGTAGTCAAGGGATATCGCTTTCTCTGGTTTCAGAAATCGGGCGCCGCATCGGCGGCACTGTTGCTCAATATCTTTGATTTCAGCCAGCTTTTCCACAGCCAGCCGATAGGCTAGCTGATAGCCGTGACCATAGCTCTGCGTAGGCGGCGTCAAAACCTTGCCTTTATTCATCTGGTTCTTTTTCTATGCGAAAGCGCAATCTTGACTGATGGCTGTTACGGTAACCCCGGGTGATTAAATTTCCAGCCAGGAGTGGGAATAGAGCGATTCACCGGTCAGTACCCTGACCGTTTTGGCATACTTGGCTTCTTCCTCGGAGAGCGCGGCATAATCCGGCTTCTCACCGTCCATTAGCCGGTGCACCAGGCTCACCAGTTCCGGCCTGTCGCCTCTGGCGATCTTTATGAGGTCGGCATCAAATGCGTCCACAATTGCCGAGTGTAATCCATACCTCATCAGCATTATCATATAGGTGCGATTCAGCCACGGCCTGAGGTGGGTTGGTGTGCCGTTGGAGATATTGGACAGGCCCACGGTCGATTTACAGCCCGGGGCTATTTCCCCCAGCATGGACATAAATTCAACGCAGGCCTTCACCTGGTTTATTTCCACCGATACCGGGCTGGCAATCGGGTCAATCCAGAGTTTTTCAGTGGGGATACCCATTTCATTGGCCTGGTAAACGAAGTCGACAACGTTCATGGCACGTTCGTTGGCATCTCGCGGCATGCCTTCGGCACCCCAGAGCAGGGCAATGACATCGGCATCGAATTTTTTGGCGAGCTCGAGGCCGGGCCCTATCCTGTCCGGCTGCAGGGAGACGGAGTTGATAAGGGGAGGGTTCTTGGTTGTCTGGAGGCCGGCTTCCATGGCCGCGAGGTTGGTTGTGTCCAGTGACAGGGACTTATCCGTTACCTCCTGCACCGTGTTGACCACCCAGGGCATCAGCTCGTTGCCGGTCTTTCTGGCGGGTCCGATGTTGAGGTCAAGATAGTCCACACCGGCATCGGTTTCGGCCCTGGCGAGGTCCTGGATTGGCTTGGGGTTTCTCTCCTTGAGTGCCGGGCCAATGGTCTGAGACATCATGTTGATGTTTTCACCGATGAGTATCATCCTTACCTCCTATGGAGTCCATGCCTTTACGTAGGCTGGAATGTGGGCACCTTCTCTTGGCCCAACCAGTATCTCCCAGCCGGGCAGTTCTTCTTCCAGACCGCCGCTCTCCACCGCCGCATATCCCGGGATAATCAGTTTTTGGTGTTTCACTTTGTCCATAATACCGCACTTTTTCACGAAGGGGCCGATGATATCAGAACTGAACTTGCCAGCCGCCCAGGCGGTCATCACCGAGAGTCCCTCCGTGTCCTTCACCAGCAGCCAGCTGGGAACACGGCTGGTTTCCAGGTACCCCGAGATCAGGAAGTAGGTGAGCGAGAAATTGGTCGTAACCAGCACCGGGGAACTATCGCCGGGGCCGCCGATATCGTAGATACCCTCCTTCGTCGCCAGTGGTCGTTGCGGGTCGGTGAAGATATTCATCCTTTCCACGAGCAACGGGAACAGGCTTTCTCCGTAAAAGTCGGACAGAACGATGATGCCGCCGTATTTGGCGACAAACATGGAGGCAATCACCGCTTCCTTCATCGGGTCGTCCGTCATCTCGCAGGGGAAGATGATGGTGGGGAAGCCGAGCGGGCGGAACTTCTTGTTCAGCGCGGCGCTGCGGATGATTATCTGGTCCTCAAGCGCCTGGCGCGTTGTCCTGGAGCCGGAGTCGATAACGATATTCTTCAGACCTGCCTGGGTCAGTTTGTCGGTTAGCTCGACTACTTCTTCCAGGCTTGAGCCTTTCACCGCCACAGGGCAGGAACTCTCCTTGGCCATGGCCGCGACTTTGTCAACGTTATCCTTGGTAGCGGCGTAAATAAGCGGCTTGCGGTCGGCACAGGCTTTCAGTCCGGCGGCCAGGACGTCAGGGTTATCGCTCATCAGAATGATGCCGCAGTCGCTGCCTTGTGCCACCTTGCCCACCACGCTCTCAAATTTCTGTGGGTCGCCGGACTCGCTTTTCACCGCCACCAGCTCGGGGCGGAGCGTGAGGCCGACTCTCTCGTACTGGAGCGTTTTGCATTTTTGAAGTCTGGCATTGACCTCGGCATCGTCCATGGAGTCCTTGATAAGGATGGCGATGCCGGGCGGGTTCTCAAATCTTTTTTCGTGGCGGAACATGACCGTCTCGCCGCCAATTTTGAGTGCCCGCTCGCCGACCCCAATGGTAACCGGTAAAATGGGCGGCGCTGAGGCCTCGGCCAGTTTCTCCTTAGATTCCTCGGAAACGTGGGGGCAGGCGCTCAGTTCCACCTTGCCCGAAGCCAGGTTCATGGCGAAAGCCAGACAGGTGGGAACACTGCAGTCACCGCAGTTCGTCTTCGGCAGCAGTTTGAAAATCTCAATTCCGGTAAGTGGCATGGCAACTCTCCTTTCTTAGCCCAGTATCGGGTCCATGGTCAGGGCCGGATGTCCTTTCTCCTCAAGGAAGGGGAGGATTTCTTCCTCGGTGGTACCGATGGTCTCATCGGCAATTTTGTCCAGCAGGTCAGGCACTCCCAGTTCCTCGCCTCGTGCCTTAACCCGCTCGCCAATTTCCTCTTTCAGCGACTTGGGCATCCAGACCATTCTCAGCAGACCACCGTCTCCGATGATGAATTTTTTCTGGGTGGTGTTGTATTTACCGTGGCCGACAAAGCCCGGCGTGCTGATGCCGCCACCGATGGTGCCGGCCAGGGTGGTGAATTTCATTCCGCAGGGAGTGTCTGCAGAATATTCGCGGTTTACTGTCATTGCCCCGTTACAGAGCGGCAGGACGACCGCGATACACTCGCAGCAGCCGCAGGTTGTCATCGGGTCGTTGACCAGGCTGTAGAAGTTGTAATGGTCTATCTTACCGCGTGAGGCCTTGGTGATGAACTCATTGACCCCTTTCCACTGCCCGAGCTTGGTGTCAATCATCTCACCTTTTTCCACGGGCTGGTTGGGACCGGTGGGGTTGATTTCAAAGGCAGCCTTGCAGTCCATCCAGTTGTAGGAGCCGCACAGTCCCGTCCTCTCCGGGCTGATGACGCAGACGTGGCTCGGGGCGAAGGACTGGCACAGCGTGCAGGAGTAATAGATATCGGTGGTTTCATCGGTCATACCTTCAATGCGGGCGTCGCGAGTGGCATAGACCTCCTTGGCCTTCTCCACCACCTTCTTGACCTTGTCTTCTTCGGTGTAGAGCTTGACCTGCAGCTTGTCGAAAATACGCCCGAAGTCCTGATGGAGCTTGGCGTGGAGAAGCGTCCCGATGTGGGACAGTTTAAACCCTTTTTCCACTGACTGCTTGCTGACGCGCAGCCAGGCGATGTCCCTCTGCCCGATATGCATCGCTCCCTGAGCATAGTTTATCAGGTGGTGGATTTGACGCTCCAGGATGGGCTCATAGTCGTCCTGCATATTGCGGCCAGCGACTTCAACCATAATCGCCAGAGGCAACTGTGAGCCGGCCTCAATATCGGTTAATTCTGGTCCGATTACCTCGATCTTGCCATCTTCCACGTCTTCCATTCGCTGGCTGGTTACCCACTCCACCATCGGGGTGCGACCGCCGCCGGCTTCAAGGTAAATATCCTCGCCTCGGACTCTTTCACCTTCGAAGGCGGGGCCGAAGGCAACGGGAATAGGTACCTCGGTTACGGTAACCCTCAGACCCCTCGTCTCGATTGCCTTGGCAACTATCTCGTCATGGGGAATATTGGAAACAACGTGCTCGTAGGTGGTGATGCCGGTGGGCAGGACCTGCGGTATGGGCGTGTCGGCAATAACGGGGAAGCCGAAGTTAATGGCTCCGGCGGCATTGGCATACCACTCGTCGGTTACGTAGCCGAGGGGCATGGCAAAGGCAAAGATGCGGTCCTTGTTATAGATGAGCAGCTTGCGGTAGTCGCCCGGTTCAACGCCACCGAAGGAAAGTGCCGCTCTGGTGGCAAAGCCCATGGCGAAAACGGCCGAAGTTATATCCGGGCCGAAAGAGACCAGGCGGGTTGGCCATCCAATCTGGACACCGGCCTCAACGAGTTGCTCGGAGAAACGTTTTCCGTTGTACTCCGCAGCCATGAAGACATAGATGTTCTTCTGCTGCAGTTCCTGCGCGATTTTGGCCGCAATCTCACTGGTCGGGGCCGCGCCGAGAACGGCCGCGAAGCCGGGGGCGGTGCCATCAACGAACTCGATGCCGCGCTTTCTCATGATGACGTCATCGGCCGCTCCGAGCCAGATGTTACTGTCGGCTATGTCCTCTCCTCTCAAATAGTAGTCAGGCTGTTCGAGGTAGCGGATAGCTTCAATTATCTCTTCGGCGAAAAAGGTGACCATGCCGGCATCGAGGGCGGGAGCGAGGTAGGGCAGGGGATGTACTTCCCGGACCGGCGGCGGCAGCAGGGCGCGGCACCTCTTCAGGATACGCTCCATATCGCCAACTTTTTCCACCTTTTCACCCAGGATACCGTATATCACGGGCAGGTAGTAGGCGGTGTTGGGGAAGCCGACGGGTTCGTTGGCGCCCCATTTATCCATCGCCTGTTTCCATTTCTCTTCCGCCTGTTCGACAATCTTATGCGCACCTCTGATTGCGGCTGAAGCAATTATCTTTGACATACTTTTTAACCCCCTTCTCTCATGGCTTTAGTGGCTCAGACCGATTCCAGCTCGCGCCTCATCTCCATGTCATAGAGGACGCGCTCTCTGGCCTTGTCAATGCCCAGAGCCTTTCTCTTCTTGTCGATGTGGTCTATCATAAGTTTCGCCATCTTAATCGGGTCAGTTTCAAAAGCCCACATACCGCCGTACAGTTCTTCCATGTCCTTGAAGAGGAATTCCGTTACCTGCTTGCTGCCCAGGGTGGGCCAGGTAACGCCGAAGACGGTGAAAACGCCGGAGCTGACGAAGTACTGGCCGATGGATATCGCTTTCTCGCTCATCCACTCCGGGGCGGCACCGGCGGCGGGCAGGTCGCTGATGTCATCGCCCAGGCCACCGTCTTTCACCATCGCCGTGGCGGCGATAAGGATGCGGGCGTTATCAACACAGGAACCGAGGTGCAGTACCGGTGGAATGCCCACCGCTTCGCAGACGGAGGCGAGGCCCTCGCCGGCGAACTCTTTGGCCGCCTCAGGGACCATGAGTCCTGCCTTGGCGCAGGCCATGGCGGCACAGCCCGTCTGCAGCACCAGCACATCGTTCTTGATAAGTTCCTTGACCAGGGTGACGTGAATATCATCGTGGACGACGCGGGCGTTATTGCAGCCGACCACCCCGGCCACACCGCGGATACGGCCGTTGATGATGTTATCGTTGAGCGGCCGGTAGGAGGCGCGGAAAAGTCCACCCAGCAGGTAGTTGATAGTTTCGTGGCTGAAGCCGGCAATAAGGTCGGATTTCTGCTTGGGAATACGGATATTCTTGCCGCGGTTGGGGAAGTTGTCGATGGCGGCCTTGATAATCGTTTTGGCCGTTTCGGTAGCCTTGCGTTCATCAAATTCAATGTGGGTGGCACCTTCAATCTTGGCGCGCGCATCCGTGGTGATTATTTTGGTATGGAAGCAGCTGGCCACGTCCACCAGTCCCTGCATGATACACTGCACGTCCACCACGATTGCCTCCACCGCCCCGGTAACGATTGCCGTCTCCTGCTGCAGAAAATTGCCGACGATGGGTACACCGTGGCGCATCAATATTTCATTGGCTGTGCAGCACATGCCGGCCAGATTTATCCCTTTGGCGCCCTTGGACTTGGCATATTCAATCAGTTCGGGGTCCTGCGTCGTTACCGCCAGCATTTCTGCCAGCTGCGGTTCATGGCCGTGAATAATCAAATTGACCTCGTCTTCTTTCAGCACGCCGAGGTTTATCTGGCTGAGCACCGGTGATGGTGTGCCGAAAAGCACGTCCTGAAGTTCGGTGGCAATCATGCTGCCTCCCCAGCCATCGGCGAGGGCAGTCCTGCCCCCCTGGAGGAGCAGGTTCTTGTAATCCTGGTCAACCCCCATGTGGGTGCGGTGCATTGCCTCAACCACCTCGCGGTCAATGCCGCGCGGAGCGACGCCAGCCTCGCGCCAGAGCTCCTGTCTTTTTAACGGTGCTTTCTTCAGGGTGAGTAGCTCTCCCTCCTGCCTGCCGAATTCGGCGAGCAGCATCTCACCGATGTCAATGGCAATCTCATTGTTGCTCCGCTCGCCGATTTCGATGCCGAGGTCGAGTGCCAGCTGGAGCAGTTTCTGCTCGTCTTTAATCTGGAACTCAGGCGTTTCTCCCTTCGCTGCCAACAGGAATACTTCCGTCATGCGGCGGCCATGGTCACTATGAGCGGCAGCCCCGGCGGCTATCTTCCTCAGGAAATTACGGGCGGCAATGGTCTCGGCGGTGGCACCGCAGACGCCGGTCCGCTTCTTCTTTTCTTCCGGCGTCTCCTCTCTGCCCTTGGGCAACGGCACACGACAGGGGCCCATGGAACAGATACTACAGCAACTGCCCTCCGCACCTATCGGGCAGGGTTTGGTTGACTCAGCGCGGTCAAAGACGGTTCTGACCCCCTCCTCGCCCGCTTTTTGAATCATTTCGTTGGTTGCTGCATCAACGCTCTTTACTACTTCCTTTTCCTTCTCTTCTGCCATTATATTCTCCTCCCGGTCCTTGATTTAGTATCAGGCAGCCGTCAGTTCGGCCAGCATATCCTTAATCAGTTTGATTGCCTCGGGATGCCTCATGACCAGTACATCACCACCCGCCAGAAGCAAACACATGGCGGACATGGCCTCAAGCAGAATGCCTCGCTTCTTGGCATCCCCCATTTTGGGGTCTTCCTCTTCCGGAATTTTGACCTCTCTGGTCTTCCAGCATTCTCTGGCGATATTGCAGATAATGGGGAACTGGAGCTTATCATCCTGCTGGGTCAGCGCGGCCATCCGCATTCTTTCCATTACCGAGTAGGCATATTCAATGCCGTAGCCGATACCGCTGACGGTGGGGTCCATGACAATTAGTTCGTCGGGGACACCAAGGTTGCCCAGCAAAATGTTTAGCTGCTTGGCCAGGTTGATATCGATGGGCGTTGAGGACATCACGGTATGCTGGTAGCCAATGGCTGCGGCACCGAGCTGCTTGTGGTCTCCCTCTTCAACCGGGCCGATAATCAAATTTTTGCCGTGGCAGACTTCGGTTACCTTGCGGAAGACATCAACGTCTTTTTCATGGTTGGCAGTGCCCTAGACTATAAGCGGGACATCAACCGCATCAGCGACTTTCTTGACGACTTCGGTCGCCTCATCGGCGCCGCGGTCGAGGCCGTTGGGGTCGGTGCTGACCAGCTGCAGACAGACCATCTCTGCGCCGTAATCGTCGACGCACTTCTTGGCCCAGGCGGCGGGGTCGTCAGCGACGTCAGCAAAGGGCTCCAGGGCAGCTTCAGGCCATTCCTGGGGAGGCGTATCGTAGACCTCCATGGCGATTCTGGGCAGACGCGGCATCTCGCCTTCAAAAAGGTAGAACGGATAGCAGCTTTCTCCACCCACGACGACTGCCTTATCACCTTTGCCCAGCTTGATTTCCTTAATCTTACCGGTGTAGGTAGTCTTCGGTATCTCAAATGCCATTTTTATCTCCTTTTACTAGGCTGGAGTCTTGCGCTTTTCGCTGCCAAACCAGTCTGTTCCGTACCAGTATCGTTCCGCAGTATTCAGATATTTCAGTTTTTCGGCCCGATTTCCCAGTTTCTGCCGCCACCTGCCCATCTCTTCGCCCTCGGGCTTTCCCTTCTCATAGGTTGCCCCGAGTACCTCCACTTTGTCGCGATTGGGTGCCTTCGTTTCCTCAATCTGATATTCTTCCATATTCGCCTCCTTCTAAGCCAAACCTGCGGCAAGCTTGGCCGCTCTCACTGTGTTCAACATCAGCATGGTTATGGTCATCGGCCCAACGCCACCCGGCACCGGCGTGATGGCGCTTGCCTTTTCCTTCACGCCCTCAAAGTCAACGTCGCCAACCAGAATGGCCTTGCCCTCCGCCGTCTTGCCGATCCGGTTCACGCCGACATCAATCACCACCACTCCCTCCTTGACCATATCGGCGGTAACAGCTTTGGGTCGGCCGGCGGCCACTATCAGTATATCAGCCCTCTTGGTGTGAAAG
The DNA here is from genome assembly GCA_018829775.1 of Chloroflexota bacterium. Classification (NCBI taxonomy): domain Bacteria; kingdom Bacillati; phylum Chloroflexota; species Chloroflexota bacterium. The sequence continues at coordinate 92,186 of JAHJTL010000008.1, forward strand.
GAAATATCACGGGTGCCGGTATGGCAGATGGTGACGGTGGCATTGGCCCCCGGTTTTTTCTGTAGCAGAATATTGGCAATCGGTTTGCCGACGATGTTGCTCCTGCCAACGACGACAACCTCGGCACCTTCAATCTGCACTCCAGACCTGACCAGAAGCTGCTGGATGCCGTGCGGAGTGCAGGGTAAATAATCAGGCTCCCCTATCATTAATTTTCCCACATTGACCGGATGAAATCCATCCACGTCCTTTTTGGGGTTGATGGCGTAGAGCACTTCCGTTTCATTGAGGTGTTTGGGGAGAGGTAATTGCACCAGAATGCCGTGTATCTTCGGGTCTTTGTTCAGTCTGTCAACGAGCGCCATAAGCTCATCCTGAGAGGTCTTCTCGGGCAGGTCAAATCGTTCCGAGTGGATGCCCAGTTCGATTGAGACTTTTTCCTTCCCTCCCACGTAAGACTGTGACGCAGGGTCCTCTCCGACCAGCACGGTGGCCAGACCCGGCACCAGGTTGTGCTTTTCTTTGAGCTCGGCAATCTCCTGCTTTAATTCCTCCCGGATATTCCCGGCTATTTCCTTACCGCTGATAATCTTTGCCGTCATTTTCTACTCCTCTAATGCGTTTTTGTCGCCTGAATTTTATTCTGTAGCAGTCCGGCCAGCAAAGCATCAACCGCATTCGTCGCCCTGCATTCGGGCAGGTCGAGGAGCGGTTTCATCGCCATATCGAATTCACTCACGGTATCATCCATGGGAATGATGGTGGTCGGTTCAATCCCCAGCTTGGTCATTTCTTCTTTTATATGTGGGTCTATACCGTCGGGAACCAGGTTGATGATAACGGACTGCCGCTTCACCACCAGCTTGAGTTCATCCACGAGCTCTTTGATGTGGGCGATGGTGCGGACGCCTTTCACCGAGTGATTGGAAACGAGGAGCAGCTCGTCGATGTTCTGCGTGGTGCGGCGGCTCAGGTGCTCCATGCCGGCTTCGTTGTCCATAACAATGTACTGATAGTTGCCGGCCATGCTGTCCATGAACTTGCGCAGGAGCAGGTTGGGATAGCAGTAGCAGTCGGGACCCTCTCCCCGGCCCATGGTCACCAGGTCAAGGCCCTTGCTTTCCACCATGGCGTCGTTGAGTTTGACTTCCAGGTACGCTTCCTTGGTCATTCCCGGTGGGATATTGATTTTCTCTTCATTGAAGGTGGCAATGATGGAGCCAACGGTCTGCCTGATGCTGAGCCCGAGGCTCTCACCGAGGTTGGCATTGGGGTCGGCGTCCACGGCCAGAATCGGCCCCAGCCCATTCTGTTTCAGGTAGCGGACAACCAGGCTTGCCACCGTGGTCTTGCCGCTACCGCCTTTCCCGGCAACTGCGATATTATAGCTCAAATCTTTATCCTCTGCTCTGGGTTATTATTCGACCTGCCGGCCAGCCTTTTGCTCACCATGGGAAATTCCTTGGTGTTGGTATGCGGCAGGAACAGCGCGGCCACATAATTGTTCATGAAGTCCACATTCTCGCTCAGCTCCAAATTGGTCATCATCTGGGCCACTCGGCGGGCGTCATCGAGCAGGTCGGTGGAGAAGGATGTCAGCCTGGCGCCCAGCAACGACCCATTGCCGATAAATACGAATCTATCCTCCGGCAGTTCGGGTAGCAGCCCGATGGTGATAGCCCTTTTCACGTCTATATTGCTGCCGAAGGCGCCGGCGATAATCGCCTGGTCAAAGTTGCAGCAGTCGATGCCCACGCTTTTGCTCAGCGTCTGGCAGCCGGCGTACATGGCGGCCTTGGCCCGCATCAGATTATCGATATCCACCTCGGTAATCACGATGTCGCTGCCGGTCTGCGTTTCCCGTGCCCGGACCAGAACGTACTCGTAGCCATCAGCGCCTGGCCTGACCCGTTTGGTGGGCAGGTCACGGTTGTATTTACCATTCTGCCCGATAATGCCCGTTTCCAGCAGCTCGGCGACTGTGTTAATCAGGCCTGAACCGCAGATGCCTTTCGGTTTAACATTGCCGATAGTGCCTACTTCCGGCTCAAAATTTGTAGGGTTGATTTTAACATCCTCAATGGCACCCTCGGCGGCGATGATGCCGTGTTTGATACCGCCGCCTTCAAATGCGGGGCCTGCGGAGCACGAGGCGGTGACCATCCAGTCCGAGTTGCCAATGACGATTTCCCCGTTGGTGCCGATATCCATGAAGAAGGTCAGTGCCTTTCTCTGGTGCACCCCGGAGCCGACTATCCCGGAGACAATGTCCCCGCCCACGTAGCTGGCCACCGCCGGAAAAGTGTACAGATAAGCGTGGTCGCCGACTTTTAACCCCAGCGAGTTTGCCGGCACCGGCGGGAAAAAGTTGGCCACGGGCGTGTATGGCGTTAGCCTGATGTGCTGAGGGTTTAGACCGAGCAGTATCTGGGTCATGGTGGTATTGCCGGCGGCCATAATATGGCTGATACGTTCTGCTTCAACCTTGCTCTGGGCCTGCAGTTCGCCGATAACGTCATTGATGGTGGCGACTACCGCCTGCTGCAGTTTCTTCAGGCCACCCGCTTTCTGGCAGTAGGCAATGCGGGTGATGACGTCTTCCCCGTAGCTTATCTGCCCGTTGTAGGCCATGCTCCCGGCAATGACCTGGCCGCGGTTTAAATCGAGCAGCTGCCCGCAGACAGTGGTGGTGCCAATGTCAAAGGCCAGCGAGTAATGTTTATCTCTCGTGTCCCCGGCCTCGATATTAATCACCCGTGGCCGACGCCTGTCTCCAGCCCTTGGTTTCACCGCCGTGACCAGCGTCGTTATGGTGGCTTTCCAGTCGCCGTCGCGCAGCGTTTTTGCCAGCTTCTGTACCACGTGGAAGTCAATGGACAGATTGCTCAGATGGTAACGCTGCCTGAGGCCCCTGAGCAGACGGGAAAGGTCGCTGGTGTTATCATCCAGCGTAGGCGGCGACAGCTCCACGAAGTACTTGCTTAAAGGGGGCACAAACCGCCAGCCGGTGGCCAGGACCTCGGAAACCTGCTTCTGTTCACGGGCCAGGACCGCTTTTTCCAGCCTTGACTCTACCGGAACATAAACGGACAAATCTGAGAGAACCCGACTCTGGCAGGCCTGCCTGATACCTTTACTGAATTCCTCATCGGAGACTTTATCGGTCCGGGTGGTCTCTACCTCTCCCTTTTCAATCTGTACTTTACAGGTGCCGCAGGTGCCAGCCCCACCGCAGGAAGCGTAAATACGCACTCCGGCAGCAATGGCTGCCTGCAGCAGATTTTCCCCCTGGTCCACCACAATTTCCGCGTTGTCCGGGTTGAAGTGGACTTTCAGTTTTTTCTTTCCCGTCGTCCTGACCATCTATTTATTATTGTTACAGGTGATTGTTTAAAAGAGTCCCTGTACCTTGCCCGTGTTGACGTCCACATCAACCCTGCGGAAGGCGGGGTCGGAGCTGGTGCCTGGCATAAGGCTGATGGTACCGGCGCAGGGGCAGAGGAACTTGGCTCCCGAGTAGATAAGGATATCGCGGATGGGCAGTGTCCAGCCTTTGGGCACTCCCTTTCGCGCTGGCTCATGGGTGAGGCTCAGGTGTGTCTTCACCATCATGGTGGCGTACTCGTCATATTTGTTATCCGATTCAAATTGCTTGGCCTTGGCCTCAGCGTCCGGCGTCCAGGAGACGCCGTCGGCGCCGTAGACCACCTTGGCGATATTCTCCACCCGCTCGCGCAGTTTCATCTCCATAGGGTAGAGGAACTGAAAGTCGTTCTGGTCATTGCAGGCATCTATCACGGCATCGGCAAGCTCCAGAGCGCCCTCACCGCCGTTTGCCCAGTGAGAGGCAACGGCGCAGCGTGCTCCCGCCTCCTCGGCTGCTTTGCGCACCGTGGCGATTTCCTCTTTGGTATCAGTGGGGAAGCAGTTGATGCACACCACCGGCTTGATGCCAGATGTCTGGATGGTTTTGATATGGTGCAGCATATTGGGCAGGCCTTTCTCCAGAAGACCCAGGTCCTCTTTGGTGTAGGCTTCAGGCAGCGGAATTCCGGCCACCACCTTGGGGCCGCCGCCGTGCATCTTCAGCGCGCGGATGGTGGTGGTGAGCACGGATACGTGCGGCTTGAGGCCGCTGTAACGGCACTTAACATTCCAGAATTTCTCAAAACCGATGTCAGCGGCGAAGCCGCTCTCGGTGACGTGATAGTCAAATAATTTAAGGCCTACGCGGTCGCCGATGATGGAGGACTGCCCCACGGCGATATTGGCGAAGGGTCCGGCGTGAACCATCACCGGCTGGTATTCCACCGTGGAACAGAGGGTGGGATTGATGGTATTGCGCATCCAGGCGGTCATGGCGCCGCCCACCTCTAAATCGCCGGTGGTTACCGGGTTGCCCTTTTTATCATATGCCAGGGTAACCTGGTCCATCCTCGCTCGCAGGTCGGCCAGGTCCCTGACGATGGATAGCATTGCCATCAGCTCGGAGCCCACGGCGATGCCGAACTTCGACTGCATCATATAGCCGTCCATGCGGCCACCGAGCCCGATGATTATCTGGCGCAGGCTCTGGGCACAGAAGTCCATCACCCAGCCCATCTCCACCCGGGTGGGGTCAATGTCCATCCGGCGCATCTTGGTCAGTCGTTCCAGCTGTTCGTCATCGTAGTTGCGCTCGTGCTGCATCCGGGCAGTCAGGGCAATCATGGCCAGGTTATGGGCGTTGACGATGTCATTGATGTCACCGGTGAGGCCCATGGAGAACTCGGCCATGGGGATGAGGAGCGCGTTGCCGCCACCGGCGGCGGTGCCCTTGATATTCATGGTGGGTCCGCCGGAAGGCTGACGGAGGCAGCCACCGACATTCATGCCCTTCTTGCCCAGCCCTTCTATGAGCCCCAGCGAGGTGGTGCTTTTCCCCTCGCCGAGGGGGGTGGGGGTGATGGCGGTTACCTCAATGTACTTGCCGTCAGGCTTGTCTTTAAGGCGGTCGATAATCTTCAGAAAATCGAGTTTGGAGATTCTGCCATAGGGAAGAATCTCGTCTTTTTTAAGCCCAATCCGCTCACGCCACTCCTCTGGCATCGGCATATTCGCCTCGGCCGCTTCGGCAATCTGCCAGTCCTTCATTTTGGTTGCGTCGTATGCCACGGGGACCTCCTGTATCGTATTTTTCGTAGCTAATCTTATTTAAATCGGGCGTTTTCTTTTACAGATACCAGCTTCTGATAGATATTCATTACTTCGTCTGTAACCGCAGAACTGGCGTCAAATAAAGATTTATCGGCCAGGTCGGCATCAACGATTGCCTGGTCGTAGGGGATAAAGCCAAGAAATTCCAGGTCAGGCAGGCTGGAAATGAGGAAATCGCGGTCTGACGGGGCACGAACTTTATTGCCCACGACGGCGATATTTTTCAGGCCGATATCACTGGCCAGTTCATTTATGGCGCGGGCGGTTTCCAGGCTCCGCCGCCCCGGCTCCACCACCACTATCAATTTATCGACGGCACCGGCAGTTGCCCTCCCAAGGTGCTCTATACCTGCTTCCATATCCATAATGATGACCTCATCTCTGGCCAGAAGCAGGTGGCTCATCAATGCTTTGAGCAGCGCGTTTTCCGGGCAGTAGCAGCCGGTCCCCCCCTTCTTGATTCGCCCCATGACCATCAGCCTGATACCGTCAAGCCGTTGCCAGTGCTTCTCTGGAAGGTCGTCCACCTTGGGATTCATTCTGAAGTAAGCGCCCGAGCGCCCCGGCTGGGTTTCCGTACGCTCGGCGATGAGGTCTTTCATTTCCGAAATGGGAACGATATCTTCCGGATGGGTGAAGCCAAGGGTGGCGGCGAGATTGGCATCGGGGTCAGCATCGATAGCGAGGACGGAATAGCCGGACGCAGCAAAAGTATGGGCCAGCAGGGATGTTAAAAGCGTCTTGCCCACACCGCCTTTACCGCTAATCGCAATCTTCATAATTTGATACGCAGTATCCCTTATACCTGGCTGCTCTGGGGAGGATATATTTGTTATTTAAAGACGTTTACTTCGCCGCTTATTATACTACCTATTTATTTTAAGTGGCAAGGGTCAGCGATTAATTTTCAATAAGACAGAGGTATCAAACCGCCAGCGTGGAAAGGTGTTTTATTCTTTTCAACATGTTGGGGTGCGTGGTGAAAACTTCCATCAGCTTTTGGGACCTGCTCAGCTTTATCTCTTTCTGGCGCAGCTCCATGAGTTCATCATATTCAATGGTGCCGCTCATATCCAGGTCAATCTGGGAAAGCTCTTTTATCTCGTAGTAGGAGCGTGAGGGGTCATTGACGAAGAAGGCCTTAACTCCCTCCACCCGTCGCAGTTCCTCACTGTTGCGCATGCGGGCGTTTCCGTAGACCAGCTTATACAGCGCCGTCGCCATGTGGTGCGGCATACTGCCCAGCTGGACACTACCAAGGTCGGCGTAGTACTCCCGTATACGGGAACCGTAGAGCACCAGCAGATTGGTGATGAAATAGAGCAGAAAGGCGCCCAGTCCAACGAGCACGGCATAATTGCCGCCTCCCTGCCGACCGCCGCCGAAAGCCCCCCGCCACATGGTCGTCCAGGCAATCCAGTACATGATTAAAGGGATAACCGAGATGAGGGTCATAATGGCCATATCGCGGTGCTTGATGTGGGACAGCTCGTGGCCGATAACGGCCCTGAGCTCCTCCTTGTTGAGCAGTTTCATAATACCCTGGGTCACGCAGACGCGACCGTCCCGCTGGGTACGACCAAAGGCAAAGGCGTTTGGGATATTGAGCTGGGAGATACCGACTCTTGGCTTGGGCAGCCCAGCCCTTTCCGCAAGCTCGGCTACCATCTGGTGCAGTTCCGGCGCTTCTTTTTCCGTTACCCACTTAATCTTCATCGACCAGCCAACGAGGGCCGGGCTGACCAGGTACTGTATAAGGAGGAAGCCAAAACCGATAACAAGGTAGGTAATGGCGCTCCCGGCACCCATCCAGGTACCGAGGCCGGTGATGACACCATAGAGGATGCCGAAAAGAAGGGCGATGAGCAGGTACATCCTTGCTTGCAACCACATATCAACCTCCCTATTTATATTTTATAGGATATGCGGTCATCTCACAACTTTTGCTGCGGTATTTAGCTGATACCGAACCTTTTAATTTATTGTTTTTGTATTTAAGAGAGACTAAAATAAGGCGAGGCGGCTAGGGTAACCCCTGGTTTTCCGAATACTGGTAAATAAGGGGGCAGAAGATGACGAAGAAACTTTATCCGATGTGCGCTCGCTGTACCAGGGTGGTTTGCTTTCCGCAGTTGAAATCAGGTGAAGAGCCTCCCATCGATAAGGCACCGGCATTTTGCCCGATGAAGCAGATGCCGGAGGTTATCAACCAGGCAACCACCGAGTATGACCGGCCTGAGGTCAGGGAGTTTGCCCGGCTCGCCTCGGTACAGGAATTCGAGTGCTACGAACAGTTGCCCGAAGGCAGGCGGACCAAAATCCCGCGGGTAGAGGAGCTTTTTCAATTTGCCAATAAGTGCGGCTATAAAAGGCTCGGCATTGCTTTCTGTACCGGACTGGCCAATGAAGCCCGCATCCTGACCGATATTCTGGAGAACAAGGGATTTGAGGTGGTCTCGGTACGGTGCAAGGTGGGAGCGACCCCCAAGGAAAGAATCGGCATCACGGAAGAAGAAAAGATACGTGGTCCGGGCTGGCTGGAGACAATGTGCAGCCCTATCGTTCAGGCCGAGATATTGAACACGGTCAAGGTCGACCTGGCCATCATGCTCGGCCTCTGCATCGGGCATGATACCTTGTTTATAAAGTACTGCCGTGTGCCGATGACGGTGCTGGCGGTGAAAGACCGGGTCTTCGGCCACAACCCGCTGGCGGCGCTCTACCTGGCCAATACGTCGTACTACAGCCGCCTGATGGCCAAGACCAGGTAATAATGTTTTAGTTATATCGGAAGGAGGCGAGGAAAGATGGCCATTCTTGAGATCAGCGTCATGCCGCTGGGCACGGAGACGCCCTCGTTGAGCAAGTATGTCGCCGGCGCGGTAAAAGTACTGCAGGCGGAGAAAGGCGTGAAATATGAGATGACCTCGATGGGCACCAACATTGAAGGGGACCTGGAACAACTCCTCGACCTGGCCAGGCGAATGCACCTTTCCGCCTTTGATGCCGGCGCGCAGCGGGTGGTGACCACTATGAAGATTGACGAACGGCGGGACCAGACAGCCACCATCCAGAGCAAGGTGGCGGCAGTGAAGAGAGAACTGGAGAAATAAAACGGCTCATTATCCCAACGTTGCATTTAAATCGAAATTGTGCTATATTTGTATGTTTGGAAGAGAATAATAACCGCTAGGGGTGCTCACAAGCTGAGAGTCCTTCCTCGGAAGGACAACCCTGTAGACCTGACCTCGGTAATGCGAGCGTAGGGAAGCGGCAGTAACTTGGACCAAGGGTCTAGAAGGAACCGCCGGAGCCCTTGGTTTTTACTTTGTGGAGGAAACCATGACGCAACTGGAATCAGCCAGGAAAGGCATTGTAACGCCGGAGATGAATGTGGTGGCGGAGGCAGAGGGCCTTGACGTAGAGTTTATCCGTGAAGGCGTCGCCAAGGGGAGAATTGTTATACCGGCCAATATCAATCATGAGAATCTGGTACCCTGTGGCATAGGCCAGGGACTCAAGACCAAGGTCAATGCCAACATCGGCACGTCCTCTGACTTTGGTGACATCAATACGGAACTGGAGAAGTTACGCGTGGCTATCGATGCCGGGGCGGATACGGTGATGGACTTGAGCACCGGTGGCGATATCGGAGCCATACGGCGGACAATCATTGCCGCCAGCGCTGCCGGAATTGGCACTGTGCCCATCTATCAGGCGGGTATCAAGGCCATAGAACAATACGACGCTATCGTGAAGATGACGGCGGATGATGTATTCGCCGTGATTGAAGAGCATGCCCGGGACGGTGTCGATTTTGCCACCGTCCACTGCGGCGTCACACAGGTCGCCATTGACCGGCTCAAAAACCAGGGCAGGGTCGCCGACGTGGTCTCGCGTGGCGGTGCCTTCCTGATAGGATGGATGCTGTACAATGAGCGGGAAAACCCGCTATACGAGCAGTATGACCGCCTACTGGATATTGCCCG
>JAHJTL010000009.1 GCA_018829775.1 Chloroflexota bacterium
CGTACTGGTGAGTGGGGCGGCCAGTATAGCTATATTTCAGATTATGAAGGGTACCGAGAGGAACAATACCCATATAAACGCAGTACGCCAGGTGCAGACTGCCGGATACTGGATTAGCCGTGATGCCAGAATGGCACAGAGCATCGATACGGAGAATTTGACATCACCGGCTTTCCTCGTTTTTAACTGGACGGAATGGGATGACCTGAATGAAGAGACATATCACTCCGCGACCTATTCCTTTGAAGGTCTAACTGACGGTATCGGCACGCTGAAACGGACTCATTGGAGCAGCGCCGGCGCAAATGAACAGACGCTTATTGCCAAACACATTTATTACGCCCCCGCTGACTCAGATAATACCAGCAAAGCTGACTATAAGGCTCCAGTACTGAAGTTGCAGCTGACCTCCCTGGTTGAGGATGCCATGGAGATAAGAGAATACCGGATTAAACGCCGACCGAATATTTAGCGGATGTGAAACCAATGCGTAAAATTTGGCGATTGATACTGAAAGGAGAATTGGGGCAGGCTTTGCCGATAACGCTGGCCCTGCTGATTATCGGTGGGCTGACCATTTTACCGAGCCTGAACCTGGTCTTTACCAGCGCCAAAACCAGTAACATGTTGGAAGCGGGCATGAAAGGGACTTATGCCGCAGATGCCGGCGTGGAAGATGCCTTGTGGTCGCTGGCCAACGGCCAGTCACCTTCCACCCAGCTATCGGACAATATCAATGACATGCAGGTTAACATACAGACCGTAGACAGTGGGAACTACACCATATATTTCGGTGAACTCATCGAGCCGGGCAAGCACAGTGATTACCTCGATGTGACTGGCAATATGACCTGGGACGCAGGAGCCGATGCTTATAAATACACGATTACCGTCACCTGGCAACCGGGCTCTGGAAACTCGACAATACATCTTGAGGAAGTTGGCGCCAGGACTCCCATCGACTATAGTTATCAGACAGGGTCGTCAGCCAATTTTACCGAAAACCTCTCCACTGATGAACCGGATGAAACCCTGGATTCACAGGGCGCTTACCTGCTGAACTGGATACTTGGTTCTCCAAAGCCGTACGTATCCGAGGCCGAACCAGTGCAAACTCAGATTTTCTACATAACCGGCTCCGGGGACCAGGGAGGTCATTACGCCTGGGTGGTCGCCAACCGGGAGGATATCGGCGCCGTGGGTGAAATCAACGGCACATACTACGAAATTACAGCCACCGCAATTAATCCGGAGAATAATAGAACCACCGCTAAAATCGTCGCTAATGTAATAATGGGTGGTGCGAATACATACATTATATCATGGCAGATCTATAACTAGTTGGTGACTTCAAGGAGCAAAGGGTGAAACTGAGTAAGAAAAGCTGGCTGTTTATCGGCATCGGCATCTTTCTGATCGCCCTGGCAGGCCTCTGGATGGTCTACTCTCAGGAGTCGGACGTGAAGAAACAGCTGAAAGAAGAGTTTGCCCAGGCCAAGTCAAGGCTGAGTTTGATTCAGCTCGAGCAATTCGCAAACCAGCAGGAGGAACTCGAGCAACAGCTGGACGAAACAATCGCGCAGTCTAAAACTGCCCGGGAAACGCTCTCAGAACCGATGAACAGCATCATCATCACTGATATATTATTCAGCACGGCCGAGAACAACAGCGTCAACATAACCAAGATCAACTCGTCAGGTATGACCAATGAGGAGCTGAAAGGCGTACCCTGCCTAGCGTTACCGCTAACCGCTAACATTGAAGGCGAAGTCGGCAACCTGGTGGCTTTCATCACGCAGCTCAATGATGACCTTCCCAACGGCGTGGTCAGATCAGTTAACATAGGCATACCATATCCTGCTGGAGATAGTAAGCCTTCTGTCAGCATCGAGATGGTTATCTATACGTACAAGGAAAGTTAAGCAATGGCGAAGAAAGCGGTCACTTTATACATCGACGATACCAGCATCCGGCTCATGGTCACGAGCGGGCAACGGGTCAAGAAATGGGCGGACGTACCTCTTGAGCCCGGCC
>JAHJTL010000010.1 GCA_018829775.1 Chloroflexota bacterium
GAGGTAGCCTCGGTCACCGGGCGCAGCGCGGCGGGGCAAAAGCTGGGGGCGGTCTTTCCCCATCTCGCCAGCCTCGGACTCACCGTGACAGAGGCGCTCGGCAAGGTTGACGTTGCCTTCTCGGCGATGCCGCACAAGGAAAGCTCCGAGGTCATCCTGCCGCTGGTCGAAGCTGGCGTGAAGGTGGTGGACATCAGCGCCGATTTCCGACTCAGAGACGCTGGCGATTACCCGCGCTGGTACGGCTTTGAGCATCCCGCCCCCGAGCTTCTATCCACAGCCGTCTATGGCCTGCCCGAGCTGTACCGCAAAAAGGTCGCCTCAGCGCAGATTGTGGCCAACCCCGGCTGCTACCCCACCGGTGCCATCCTCGCCCTCGCTCCGGCGGTAAAGGCGGGGCTAATTACGCCCGACGTCATCATCGACAGCAAATCGGGCGTCTCCGGGGCGGGGCGGAGCCTCAGCCTGCAGACGCATTACGCTGAAGCCAACGAGGATGTTGTTGCCTACTCCCTGGGTGGGCACCGCCACCTGCCCGAAATAACGCAGGAACTGATGTTGCTCGGCCTCACCATGCCATCTGTCACCTTCATCCCGCACCTGATACCGATGACTCGCGGCATACTGACCACCGCCTATGCGCCCCTGGTCTCCGGCAAAATCGACAGGGGGGAAAAAGGGAAGGCGGAACTGCGCAAGCTCTACCTGGACTTCTATCAAAACGAGCCGTTTGTCAGGGTAACCGAGTACCCGCCCCACACCAAGCACACCTGGGGCAACAACCTCTGCCTGGTCTACCCCACCATCGACGAAAGGACCGGCCGACTTATTGTCATCAGCTGCATCGACAATCTGGTGAAGGGGGCGGCGGGGCAGGCAGTCCAGAACATGAACCTGATGCTGGGGCTGCCGGAGACAACCGGACTTGAGGCAATCGCTATTTACCCGTAAGCTGGCCTCAAGCGTGCGTCATTATCTCCAGCACTGAGCTGGCAAAATAAGCCTCGTTAAGCCGTGTCATGTCCTTTAACCCTTATTTCAGCCTCAATAGCCTCAATTTTCGAATTCACGGTTAGCTTCGTCACCACGCCTATGATAGTGCCCGACAGCGTACCATTTCTCAACATTATGTCAATTATTATAGTGATTGCCTCTTAGTGCTTGCTCTGCTATGCTTTAGGACAATGAGAGACAACTTCGGGCGCTTTGATTATATTAAAATAACCATTTATGGCTTTGCTCTGGCTGCCCTCTGGAGCAGCCTGCACAGTATCGTGCTGCCGCTCCGACTGCTTGACCTGGTTGCCGAGACAGAGAAAAATACCAAGCTCGGCCTGCTCACCTTTGCCGGTCTAATCCTGGCGATGATTGTCCAGCCGATAGTCGGCGCCATAAGCGACCGCTCGGGCTTCAGATGGGGCCGTAGGCGGCCGTACATTCTACTGGGCAGCCTGATTGGCATCCTGCTTCTGCCTGGAATAGGCCTGTTCCAGAGTTATGCCGCCCTGTTCGCTATCTACTGTCTGCTGCAGATGACCAGCAACACGGCGCAGGGACCTTACCAGGCGTTCATCCCCGACCTTGTCCCGCCGGGCAGGAAAGGGCTGGCCTCCGGCGTTAAAAGCCTGCTGGAAATTATCGGCGGCATTGCCATTGTCAGGCTCACCGGTTATTTCATGGGCAATTACGTCCCCGGCGAGGGTACTTTTTGGCTATGGCTTGTGCTGGGGACACTGGCAGCCGTTCTGCTGGGGGCCATGCTGGCAACGATAATAATGGTGAGGGAACCAGAGAGCAGAATAACTGAAAGGCAACTGCCTATATGGAAAACCCTTGTCCGGAGCTTCAGGATTGACGTAAGAAAAGACCGCGATTTCATCGTCTTTCTCGTTTCCCGCCTTCTTATCTTCATGGCGCTGGCCACCATCCAGACGTTCGCCCTCTTCTACCTGAGAGATGTCATCGGTCTGGCCAACCCGGCAACGGCCACGGCGGACCTTCTCATTGCCGCGGGCGTCGGGATGCTGCTTTCCGTTTACCCCGCCGGAAGGCTCTCCGATAAAATTGGTCGCCGACCCGTGGTCATTTCCTCTGGCCTTTTGGGAGCTGGTGGCATACTGGTTATCTTTTTCTCAACCGGCTACGGCGTGCTCATTGCCGGTGGCGCCATCATCGGCATTGCCACTGGAGCATTTATGAGTTCCAACTGGGCTCTGGCCACCGACCTCGTGCCCGGCGGTGAAGAGGCACGCTATCTTGGGCTGACCAACATGGCAACCGCCGGCGGGGCGGCTCTGGCACGCCTCATCGGGCCCGTAATCGACTATTTCAACCGTTTTGACGCCGGCCTGGGCTATCAGGTAATGCTGGGGGCGTGCTTCGCCTATTTTGTTGTAGGCTCATTGCTGCTTCTTAAAATCAGGGGGCAGCATTAGCCAAAAGAAGGCAGCAGCGCTTGCCAGCCCAGGGCCGCCAGCGTTACAAAAACAATGTACAGTATCGTCCTGCCCAGTCCGCAGAAGAGGATGAATTTCCAGAGCGGAAAACGGAGAATCCCGGCGGCAATCCCCACCAGGTCAAAGGCAAACGGTACCAGCGAAAAAAGGATTATGGCTGTGGCTCCCCACCTTCTCACCCACCCTTCTACCTTTCCGTACATTTTCCCTCGCGCCACAATCTCCCGTCCGCTGTAGCCGACAACATAACCGGTTATCTCCCCGATGGCGGCACCGATTCCTCCCAGAAGGCCCACAATTATCGGACCGGATAAACCGGTGCTGCCGTAAAGCAGAATTCCCAGATTGGACAATATCAACAGAACCGCACCCGGGAAGATAATGGTCGCATTGCCGATGAGGCTGATGAGAAATGCGCCCCAGTAGAAATGCGCCCTTAATTCGGCCAGCCTCTCCGGATGGCGGCCGTAGACAAGCTGCAGAGTCACGGTAACGGCAATAACGAGCAGAAGGGCTACGACAAAGAGTAGTCGCCTCTGTTTGGATTTCTTACCCGGTTCAACTGGTTGCGTTTCCATGACCGTGCTGTCCGTTTCCGGCAATGAACAATATGTAAAATGCCATTTGCCCGCAAGGGCTTATTTCTGCTATACTTGGCTCGTGTGCCCCCATCGTCTAGAGGCCTAGGACACCGGCCTTTCAAGCCGGCAACAGGGATTCGAATTCCCTTGGGGGCATTCTAATTCACCCACCGTCCCCAACGCAAGCGAGACCCAAGATGAACCCGCGTAGAAAGGCCCGCAAGGAAGAACAACTAACCGGTGAACTTTCCGGTAACCTCGCGACATACGAGAAGTTCGGCCTCTTCCAGCGCGCCATCACCCGCCGCACCGCCTACCGCTATCGCGGTGTACTTCTCCTGTACCAGAAATTCCTTGGCTAGGATACGCCATCGCTCGAGGCATCAAAAATATTCCTCGCCCACCTCCGCGAACAGGGCTACGCCCCGTCCACACTCCGCATCTACCGGGCCGCCCTCAAGGGATTCCATGAATGGCGAGGCGAAAACCTGGTCTTCCCCATAAAAGTACCCCGGCATCTTGCACCCTATATCGAAGCTGATGTCGTCGCCAGAGTGCTCGACCTGGCACGAGAGAATCCGCGTGATCACCTGGCTCTGAGGCTGATGAGCGACGCCGGGCTGCGGCGGGAAGAAGTGGTCTACCTGCAAGTAAAGAACATCAGCGGGAACACCATCCGCATACGCGGGAAAGGCGACAAGGACCGCACCGTACCGATGACCTCCGAACTTGCCGAGGCTATCAAGCCGATAACACAGTACATGAAGCCCCATGACCTGCGCCACGCCTTCGCCACCCGTCTCCTGGAGAGAGGGGTCCCGCTGAGGATGGTCCAGGAGTTGATGGCGCAGGGGATGCGGGAGGGCGCGGTTGGTTTCTCCACCGGTCTTGACTATTTCCCCTGCCGTTATTCCAACGAGGAAGAACTGATAAAAATTTGCGAAGTGGTTGCCGAATTTAACGGTGTTTCTGTCTGGCACTCGCGGCGGCGCGACCTCGGTTTAATGGAGTCCTTCCAGGAGGTCGTCAGAGTTGCCCAAAAGACCGGGGTGAAGGCGCATTTCTCACACTACGCGGTGTCCGACCTGGAAAATAAGGGCAAATCGGTAGAAATGCTGGCGCTCATCGATGAAGCGCGAGCTAACGGCATTGACATCACCTTTGACAGCTACCCTTACATTGCCCAGAGCACGCTATTGCTTCTCTTCCTGCCACGCTGGGTACACGAAGGCGGACCGGACGCCATCCTAGAGAGGCTAAGCAATTCAGAAACAAAGGAAAAGATATGTACTGATATAAGGTCGAAAAATATTCCCTGGGATAAAGTCGTCCTGACCTGTGTGCCCTCGGCGAAGAACAGCATCTATGTTGGCCAGACCATACTTGGGGCTGCGGAGATGGCGGGCAAGGAGGTGGTCGAATTCGTCTGCGACCTGCTGCAGGAAGAGGAGCTGGCGGTGGGCCACCTTGGCCTTCTTGGCAACGAGGAGGACCTGCAGCGCATCATGAAGCACCCGTGCCACATGTCGGGCAGCGACGGCATCCTCGTCGGGGACAGGCCCAATCCCCGCGCCTGGGGTACTTTTCCGCGCTATATAGCGCGCTACAGTCGCGAACTGGGCGTGCTAAGCCTGGAGGAAGTTATCCGCCATATTGCAACAGCACCGGCGCAGCGCCTTGGTTTACACGACCGCGGCCTGGTAAAAGAAGGCCTGGCCGCCGACCTGGTGGTCTTCAACCCGGAGACAGTAGCTGATAAAGCCACCTTTGAAGAGCCAAAGCAGTACCCGGTCGGCATTGACTACGTGCTGGTCAATGGTACGGTGGTTGTGGATAAGGGGAAACATACGGGGGTGCTGAAGGGGCGGGCTCTGCTTAACATTAATTGACACTTATGTTAAAATATAAAGCTTGAGCGGAGGAGTGTAGCTCAGTTTGGTAGAGCAGCGGTCTCCAAAACCGCCGGTCGGGGGTTCGAGTCCTCCCACTCCTGCCAGTAAGAGTGTGCCGAGGTGGCGGAACTGGTAGACGCGCTAGCTTGAGGGGCTAGTGAGCGCAAGCTCGTGGGGGTTCAAATCCCCCCTTCGGCACCAATTGAATAAGCGGAAGTGGCTCAGTGGTAGAGCATCTCCTTGCCAAGGAGAGGGTCGCGAGTTCGAATCTCGTCTTCCGCTCCAGAGGCGACGTAGCCAAGTGGATAAGGCGGGGGTCTGCAAAACCCCTATTCACCGGTTCGAATCCGGTCGTCGCCTCCAATTTTTTCTAGCTCAATAAGAATTGAAAGAAGCGATTTTCTCCAGCGGCTCCCGGTCGTGCGTAGACTTCACCTTTTTTCTATCGTAGTAGCCCACAGCAATCAGGATGTCTATCTTTTTCCCTTTCGGAATACCGAGCACCTGCTTCACCGCTGATTCTTTGAACCAGCCTATCCAGCAGGTACCGAGTCCCAGCTCTTCCGCCTGCAGGACAAAATGCTCGCCGGCGATGCCGATGTCAATGAGATAGTACCTTGTCCCCCGGAACATGCCGCCGATGCGGGCCAGGAACCTGCCTTTCTCCGAGACAATGACAACGATAACCGGCGCCTGTTTACAGAAGGCGTTGATGAAATACATGCCGCGGAAAGCTCTTTCACACAGCCTTTTTTTCAGTTCTGGCTCGTCAACGACGATGAACTTCCATGGCTGCGAATTGCAGGCGGAGGGAGCTGCCCGTGCCGCTTCCAGGCACATCATGATTTTTTCCCGTTCCACGGGTTTTTCCAGGAAACGGCGAACGCTTTTCCGCTGTTTTATCAGGTCAAAAAGTGTCATAACGTGCCTACGGTATACCCAGTATGAGGCCGATGGGACAGTGGTCGGAGCCCATAACCTCGGGCAGGGTGAACGCCTCGTTGATAAAGGGCAGCAGGTTTTCAGTGACGAAAAAGTAGTCCAGCCGCCAGCCGACATTCCTTTCCCTAGCTTTTGTTTTGTAGTCCCACCAGGTATACTGGTCCGGCTCCGGGTGGAAATGGCGAAACGTATCTACATAGCCATGAGCGACCAGCTTATCCAGCCAGGCCCGCTCCATGGGCAGAAATCCGGAAATTTTCTCGTTTTCCTTGGGCCGGGCGATGTCAATCTCTTTGTGCGCCGTGTTGAAATCGCCGCAGATAATAAGTCGGTCGCCCCTTTGCCGCATGGGCTCAACGAAGTCGAAGAAGGCGTCGTAGAAGTCCATCTTGTATTTAAGCCGTATGGCATCCTTCTTGCCATTGGGGAAATACACATTGAACAGCGTAAATTCAGGGTACTCGCTGATGATGACCCTGCCCTCAACGTCAAATTCGGCAACGCCGATGCTGGTTTGAATACCTGTTGGCTTCCCTTTGGTAAAGGTGGCCACGCCGCCATAGCCCTTCCGTTCCGGGTAGTTCCAGTAAACCTGGTAGTTTCCGGGTTCGCGCAGGCCAGCATCAAGCTGGTCCGGTGTGGCCTTGGTTTCCTGAAGACAGAGGATATTCGGCGACTCTTTATCCAGCCATTCGATGAAACTGTGCCTCTGCGCTGCCCTGACGCCGTTCACGTTCCAGCAGAGAATTTTGAACTTTTTCACCACACCTCTCCACCCAGAACCTTGAGCTTTAGCCTATCGATTTTTCAATCTCGTCTACTTTTTGCGGGGTCATGGGCAGCTCCGCGTTTTCCAGCACCGAGGTAAGCATGCGCAGGTTATCATTGGAGACGATGTTTTCCGTGGACGCTTCAATGCACAGTCTTTCGCCGGGCACCGTGTCCCGAAGCAGATTCAGTGCGTGTTTCCTGGTAGCCTCCGGCCCCATCATGTATACCGAGCCCGGGAAACCCACCCAGATTACTTTGTCCGGCCAGCAGGCAAGCGCTTCCCCGATGGAAAGGTCGCCCATTGGCGGCGGTGTCAACGCCTCGATAATGTCCAGCGGGGTTTTCGCAATCAGGTCTTTGAGCACCCCCACCCTGCCGTCCATATGACTGGCCAGCAGCTTGCCGTGCTTATGGCAGATTTTGGCCATTTTTTCGTACTCGGGCATGAAGTATTTCTCAAAGAGCCTCGGGTTGACCAGCACCCCATCGATGTTATCACCGCACCAGGTGATGTCCGCCGGCGATTTGGCGCCTATCTCGTACATTGCCTCGCGGCTCTTGGCAATAGCCTGATACAAATCCTCCACCAGGTCCGGATACTTGGCATGATGAATGAAAAATCTGCCCCCCTCACTCCCTACCCAGTCGATCATCAGTGTCTGCATCGGCTGGTGCGGCTGAATGTCCATGACGATGCCTTCATCGCCCAGCCAGTTCTTGGCCTGCTCAAGGGGGTAGTAGTCGGCAATATATTCGGTATGCTCCACGATGTATTTCACAACCCCATAGTCTTCCGGTTCTTTTATCAGGCGCGCAGTATGCCAGGGTGTTATGTCATTCCAGCCGCGCATACCATGCCATTGACCCGTGCCAGGTGCCCTCATCTCATCCTGGTAAACCGTCCCCACCGGTGTGGAAAAAACACGGTGGTACACCGTCTTCCCGTCTTTTTTCAGCCACTGTTCTGTGATATCCACGTCATGAATCTTCACCACATAACTGGGCCTTGCCCAGCTGATTCCCATCCCCCGGTTGCGACACTCACGCTCGGCCCAGCCGGTCTGCATATGACGCCAGTTGTGGAAGAAGGGCAACCTGTCCACGCGCTCCCGGTGGCTGGCCTTCAAAATCCTCTCTCGACGTGTCATCTCGGCCATTCTAGTTCCTCCTCTCCTGAGAACTGACCCATTCCACACACTTCTTAACGCCTTCCAGGGCATTGACCGCCTTGTGGTCAGCGCCGATGCTGGCAGCGAACTCCTCCGTTACCGGTGTGCCACCGAGAATAACCTTGACCTTTTCCCTCATGCTGCTCGCTTTCAGCGCCTCGATTACCTCGCCCATTTTGGGCATGGTGAGCGTGAGCAGCGCCGACATCCCCACAATTGACGGCTGGTGCTCCTTTATGGCGGTGATTATCTTTTCCGTGGCGACATCAACGCCCAGGTCAATCACTTCGAAACCCTGCACCCGCAGGAGGCTGGTGACGATATTCTTGCCCAGGTCATGGTGGTCTCCTTCCACGGTAGCGATTACCACCTTGCCCAGTTTGCTGGCGCTCTCGCCTTTGATGAACGGCGTCACCACCTTTACCCCTTCTCTCATCACCTCCGCCGCCACCACGAGCTCGGAAAGGAAATATTCACCCTTTTCAAACTTGTCGCCCACAATTGCCATGCCCGGAACCATGCCCTCATTAATGGCCTTATTCGGGTCGATGCCGGCTTCCATGGCCTCTCCGGCTGCCTTGGCTACCCCATCGAAATCAAGGCTGATGATGCTCTCCTTCAGTGCTGCCAAATACTTATCTTCACCCAATGACTGCCTCCTGAATCGATAGAATTACGCCTATGTTAACTTCAGTTTAGCTTACTGCCAAATCAAAGCGCACTGCGGTATATCTTTTCCACGTCCGCTTCGGTCAGGTCGCGCGGATTGGGGACAAAAAGGCGACTCTGCTTCATGCCGCCGGCCACGAGCCTGGGGAGGTCATCAGCCGAGATGCCGCAGGCGCCCAATTTGTCGGGTATGCCGATATCTTCAAGCAACCGATGCAGCCTGATAACGAGGCGTTCTGCCGCCTGGAAATCGGACAGGCCATCGGTTATTTCTCCCATCGCCTGTGCAATGCGGGCATATTTGTTCAAATCGCCCGTTTTATTGTAATCGACCACGTAGGGCAGCATGATGGCATTGGTCCGGCCGTGCGACATATGATACTCGGTATCCAGCACATAGGCCAGCGCGTGAACCGCCCCCACCCCACCGCTGCCGAATGCCAGCCCGGCCACCGTTGCCCCCAGCGACATGTTATATCTGGCTTCCACATTCTCCGCCTTGGCGTAAGCTACCGGCAAGTTCTCGCCAATCAAGCGGATAGCCTCCAGGGCCAGAACATCGCCGAAGGGAGTTGAAGTGCGGGAAACATATGTCTCCACAGCATGGGTCAGTGCGTCCGCGCCAGTATCTGCCGTCAACTTCGGTGGCATGGATAAGGTGAGCAGCGGGTCAACAATAGCTACATCGGCCAGATTATAATAGCTGAAAATGACTTTCTTATCATTATCTTCCTCGTCGGTTACCACAAACACCCAGGTGACTTCGCTGCCGGTGCCTGCCGTGGTGGGTATTAAGATTTTAGGGATTCCGGCGCGGGGAACCATCTCCCTGCCAACATAATCAAGCACCTTGCCGCCATTGGTGGCCACTATGGAAGCGCCCTTGGCAACGTCCAGCGAGCTGCCCCCACCCACCCCGATGATAATATCATAATGGTTTTCATTGACTTCCCTGGCACATTCATCCACCACGCGGGCCGGCGGCTCGGCCTCCACGCGGTCAAATATCCCGTAGTCTATTTTCAATGTTTTGAGCGATTCCTCAACTCCGGCGGTCAGACCGCTCTTAATCACCCCGGCATCGGTAACGATGAGCGCCTTTCCGGAACCCATCTTTTCCACCTCGGCGCCAACCTGAGATACGGTCCCATTACCGAAAATGATTTTATTAGGGGAACGGAAGATGTTCACTTTATTCATAATTCTGTCCATAGCTATTCAACGGGGCTGAACCCGGTCACGTGATAGATATATCGCGATGGAAACCCGCTCACCGCCCGGTTCACCTTCTTTTTCAGATGACACTTGCTTTTGCGCCTGTCCTCAAACTCGATTTCAAACACATCGCCTTCGTTGAGGGACACGTAGTCGACGAGGGTCAGTTCCCCCCACCAGTTGGCCGCCGCCGGATGCTCAAAAACGTGATAATTAACATCGGCAACAAACTCGCTATCGCCCAGTTTGTACAGTTTGCCTATAGCCACATTATCGCCCAGAATTGATTGAAGCTTATGGCTATATTAACTTACGGCAGATTGAGGTGTCAATCACGGTGGTAGAGAGATATACACGGTCGGTAAGGTTTGAAGATAGTTTGAAGCTTTATTCGGCGGTAGTGTCGTAATCTAGCTTTCAAATCGAATTCCAGCTTTCGATGCCTTTACTTTTAAATAGTTTACGAAAGCGGAACATGCAACAAGCATAAACTTGGCATCTTCGAAATCTAATTCGGGGTCGTCCATCAATTTGTGGCGTATACCGTCTTCATCGCTAGTCCAACCATACAGATGGTTGAACGCGTTATTTAAAGACGGGTGTATGCTAACTTTCCCTTGTCTTCGTATCTTGCCAAGAGCATCGCCTAACGTTGCTTTAGGATTGTCTGTTATAGTAGCACAAATTGTTTCAACCGCGCTAATTGATTCCTTGATTGAATTTCGATAGTCAGGCGATTTTCTATCAGATAGCAACTCTAACGCCCTTTTCAAATGTACAACCGTTCCTGATGGTTGCGAAACTTTAAGCGCATCTTCGATTTCTGCTATTTCTTCTTCAGCCGTTATTTGTGCTATCTTACCGCCAACAAACCTATATCCAGCTAATTCGCGCTTTAGAATGCGATTGCATTCATCCATGAACTCCTCATTAGTGGATGTATAGGCAAAATTATCTGCAACAAACTGTATAAAGTCGTATACTTCGTTCCAGTCGCAACTAAAAAAGTAGTCACGTAATTCGTGGTACACATGATGCCAACTGCTTCTTGGTATTGTATCTGTTGGCACTTTGAAATATTCATCCCAAATTCTATCCATTAGAAGATAAAGCCCTGTATGTCTGTCTAGATAGGCTTTTTCATTTTTAGACCAGTAGTAATTATCAAGCAAGTTCCATAGACAATTCCGCAAACTTTCATCAATAGATTCAATTTGCATATTGCTTCTGACTTGTTTATATCCGTACCTGTAAGAAAATAAATCACTCATATATGGAATTTTACCACATCTGAAATAATGAATTTACCGCCCGCGTTTAAGCGCCAGATATATACCGCCTCATAAGCAAACCAGTCCTTCTTCTTGACGCCCACCCTACCACCTATTACAATAACTTTATACGTGCCGGGGTGGCGGAATTGGCAGACGCAGCGGACTTAAAATCCGCCGGAGCAATCCTTGTGGGTTCGAGTCCCACCCTCGGCACCATTATTAAGGCCAATGATGCCCTGGTTATTTATACTGCTGGGTTATCTCCTCGGCGCCATCCCCACCGCCTACCTTGCCGGACATATGGTCAAGCACGTTGACATCCGTCAGGTGGGCGACCAGAATATGGGCGCCGCCAATGCCTACCGTCACCTGGGCCCCAAGACGGGAATTATCGTCGGGCTGGTCGGCTTCACGCACTTCATCAGGACAAGACGACAGATACCGCACCGCGTATAAAAGGGGGTACATTTGGTCAAGAAAGAAAGAAAGGGTTTAGTCCAGGTCTTCACCGGCAACGGCAAAGGCAAGACTTCCGCCGCACTTGGCTCAATACTTCGAGCCACCGGCCACGGTCTCAAGGTCTTCATTGTCTTTTTCATGAAGGGGAAATACCCCTACGGCGAGTTCAGTTCCCTGCCCAAACTGCCGAACGTAGAGGTGGCCAGCTTTGGCCTCAGGTGCCTTATTGACCGCAACAATATTAACCCTGAGGAAATAAAACAGGCGGAGCTGGCCTTGCAGACGGCCCGCGAGGCGATGCTGAGCGGGAAATACGACATGGTGGTTCTCGATGAGGTCAATGTTGCCGTTTACTTCAAGCTCATACCGCTTGACGACGTAATCAAACTCATTGAGGAAAAACCGCCGGAAGTGGAGCTCATTTTAACCGGCCGCTATGCCGAAGGCGCAGTTATCGAGCGCGCCGACCTCGTTACCGAGATGATAAAAGTAAAACATCCGTACGACCGGGGAGTGAAAGCGCGGAAGGGCATTGAATATTAATGAAGTAGGCAGAGCGGTTCATTGCCCTTGACTGAGTTAACCATCAGCGATAATATTAAATTGTAATATTCTGTAACATGGGGGTGAGATTATGGCTGTTTATGTGATGCTAAGTACATTAACCGACGAGGGGAGAAAAACGCTCAAGTCAAATCCGAAGAGACTCCAGGAAGTAAACAAGGAAGTTGAATCCATGGGCGTCAAGATACTGGCCCAATACGCCCTTCTGGGACCGTACGATTTCATCAATATCCTTGAAGCCCCGGACAACAAGGCCATATCCAGAATAGCCATTGAACTCGGCTCAAGGGGCACACTTCAGACAATGACTATGGCCGCTATGTCGGTCGAGGACCTCACCGGGTAACAGCCGGGAGTTTGCTGGAGTTATTTTGCGTCCCAAGCTTCTCCTCGGAACCAATAACCGGGCCAAGGTGCGCGAGTATCGGAGCCTGCTTCCCAACATTGATTACGAAATAGTGACCATGGTCGAACAGGGTATCTCAGTTGAGGTTGAGGAAGTAGGCGAAAGTATGGAGGAAAATGCCTGCTTGAAGGCGACGGTCATCGCGGAAAAGAGCCGGTTGCTTACTCTGGCCGATGATTCAGGACTGGAAGTGGATGCGCTGGGTGGGGAACCGGGGAGGCTTTCCGCCCGTTACGCCGGCGAAAACGCAACCGATACGGAGCGTGTTGAATACCTTTTAAAGCGAATGAATGGCATACCCTGGGAGGACAGGGCCGCCCGTTTTCGCTGCGTGATTGCCCTGGCAACGCCTGATGGGAGAGTGGAGCTATGCGCCGGCGAATGCCCCGGCTTCATTACATTTGAACCTCGCGGTGAGCACGGTTTCGGCTACGACCCCATTTTCTATCTGCCCGAGCTGGATAAAACCATGGCTGAACTCTCCCTCGCGCAAAAAAATAAAATCAGCCACCGCGGTCAGGCTGCAAAGAAGGCAGCACAGGCCCTGCGAAATATGGTATCTTAATTAATAGCTTCGTCTTTACGGGAGACATAGCATTATATGACCGGACTTTCTGACTCGTTTCAGCGCCCCATAGACTATCTGCGCATCTCGGTCACCGACCGTTGCAACCTGCGCTGTGTCTACTGCATGCCCACTGAGGGCATCGACCTGCTGGCACACGAAGATATCCTGAGCTATGAGGAGATATACCGGGTTGCCACAGCCGCGGCCGAACTGGGTATCAATAAGGTGCGAATTACCGGCGGGGAACCGCTGGTACGCATCGGCCTCTCCAGCCTCGTCGGGATGCTGGCACAGATAGAAGCCATAGACGACATTGCCCTCACCACCAACGGCATTCTGCTGGCCCGGTACGCCGACGAGTTGAAGGCAGCCGGACTGCGCCGGGTGAACATCAGCCTGGATACACTCAAACCAGATAAGTTCAGACTTATCACCCGCGGCGGCGACCTTGATGACGTGCTGGAGGGCATAGAGGCCGCCAATACCGCCGGACTTAACCCGATTAAGATTAACGCGGTGGTTATGGCCGGGAGCAACGATGACGAGTTGCTCGACTTTGCCCGCAAAACGGTCGATGAGGGATGGCACGTCCGCTTCATCGAACACATGCCTTTCAACAGTGAAATGGCCAGTTCGTCTTTCGTTTCGGTCAACGAGGTACGGGAGCGTCTGGCTTCGCTTGGTGAGCTAGAGCCCTGCACGTTCAAAGGCAACGGGCCGGCGAAATACTATCGCCTGCCTCAGGCGAAGGGCACCATCGGCTTCATCACGCCGATAAGCGAGCATTTCTGCTTTCACTGCAACCGTCTCCGCCTCACCGCCGATGGCAGGCTCCGGCCCTGCTTGCTGAGCGAACAGGAAATTGACCTGCGCCAGCCGCTGCGCCAGGGGATATCCGCCGAAGAGCTGAAAAAATTGATAAAAAGAGCGGTGGACAGCAAGCCGCGGAAACACAGACTTGCGGAAGGGCTGGTGCCAAAAGATAGGCCTTTCTCCCAGGTGGGGGGTTAATTATGAAAAAACTGACCCATATGGACGAATCAGGTCGTCCCAAAATGGTTGATATCACGGAAAAGCCAGACACCCACCGACAGGCGGTCGCCAGGGGCCTGGTGAGGATGCAGCCGGACACCCTTGAACTGATTAAAAAGGGGCGGATGGCAAAAGGAGACGTGCTTGCCGTAGCCCAGCTCGCCGGGATAATGGCCGCCAAACAGACGCCAGACCTGATACCGCTCTGCCATCCCCTCCTTATCGGCGATGTCGGAATCGAGTTCAATATCGATGAGAAGGAAAGCACTGTGGAAATCACGGCTACCGTAGAGAGTACCGGAAAAACCGGCGTCGAGATGGAAGCACTCACCGCCACCGCTGTCGCCGCCCTCACCATCTACGATATGTGTAAAGCGGTTGACCGGGGCATGAGGATAGAAAATATCCGCCTGGTGAGGAAAAGCGGCGGGAAAAGCGGCACCATAACCCTTGAATAGAACCGATAATTGTTATATACTATTGCACCATAGCATTAATTGGGGGTAATAATCATGAAGTTATCATGTCTGCAGGAGAACCTTAACCGGGGACTCAACATAGTAGGGAGAGCGGTTGCCGCCCGGACCACTCTGCCCATTACCAATAATATCCTTCTCACCACCGACCAATCTCGCCTCAAGCTCGCTGCCACCAACCTGGAAATGGCCATCACCTGCTGGATTGGTGCCAAGATAGAAGAAGAAGGTGCCATCACCGTTCCCGCCCGACTGCTCACCGAGTTCATCAGTTCCCTGCCCAACGATAAGATAGACATCAGCCTTTCGCCCCGCACCAAGACCCTGGAACTGAAATGTGCCCGCTTTGAGGCGCGCATATCCGGGGTCGATGCCAAGGACTTCCCGCCAATACCCAAGGTTGAGGAGGGAGTCACCACCAAGGCAGAGGTTGAGGCTTTCCAGCAGGGCATCAATCAGGTCGTCTTCGCCGCTGCTACAGAGGAGTCGCGACCGGTGCTCACCGGCGTTGATGCCCAGTTCAAGGATGATGTGCTTACCCTGGCGGCGGCTGATGGTTTCAGGCTGGCCGTCTTCCACCTGCCGCTCGCTGCGCCGGTAGAAGAGCCGGCCGAGGTCATTGTCCCCGCCCGCACACTCGCTGAGTTGAACCGCCTGATGGCCGACCAGGAGGAACCGGTTGAAATAACGGTAAATCCCAACAAGAGTCAGGCTTTGTTTCGTCTGAAAGATATTGAGCTGGTATCACAGCTCGTCCAGGGGACATTCCCCAATTACACACAGCTCATCCCTCAGAGCTCCAATACGCGTATGGTAGTCAGCGTCGACGAATTCCTGAGAGCAACGAAGACGGCTTCAATCTTCGCCCGCGATGGCAGCGGCATTGTTCGCCTTGTCATCACCCCGGGCGCCGCCAAAACGCCGGGCAAACTGACCGTTTCCGCACGCTCCGAAGAGATAGGTGATGACGTTGGGGAAATCGATGCCACAGTTGAAGGTGAGGAGTCCAAGATTGCTTTTAACGGGAAATACCTCACCGAAGTCCTCAGCGTCCTTCACGAGACGCAGGTAGCTCTGGAAACAACCAACCCCTCAAGCCCCGGGGTCATCCGCCCCATAGGCGTGGACAACTATCTCCACGTTGTCATGCCGATGTTTGTCCAGTGGTGATGTAGTAATAGTCTTAAAAAAAGAGGGGGCATCATTGCTCCCCTTTCTATTTAACATTCTGACGAAATGTTCAATAGAAAGAAGCTCTTGGACAAGGACAACTCAACTACTTAAAGTGTTCATTACTATTGGATTAAGCTTTTACTCTAAGGGCTACGAATATAATACCTGGTCCAGCGTGAGCCCCTAATGCAGGTCCCAGTCTAACTAATCGAATCTTCTCTTTGGAGAATATAGAATCCATACGCTCAGCTAGAGTCTGCGCTTCATCAGGCGTGGTACTATACACGATGGACAAATCCTCAATACCTGTGGTCTTTTTCACAAAGTCAACCAATCGTTCTATACCATCAGCACGTTTGCGAACCTGACCGGCCGACTCCAGTTCTCCGTCTTTCATCGTTAACATTGGCTTCACTGCCAATATTGAGCCTAGAAGCGCCCTTGTCTTACCAATGCGGCCACCTCGAGCCAGATATTTTAACGTATCAAGAAGACCGAGCAAACGGATACCGGGAATAATCCGTTTTACCTCTTCCGTCACCTGCGGTAAATCCTTTCCAGACTTGGTAATGGAGTTAGCCGCCATAACCAGCATTCCCAGGCCCATTGTCACCAACTTAGAGTCTACAACCTCAATTGGACACTCTGTTTCTACGAGTTCTTTGCCCCGTTGCGCTGAGTTACAGGTGGCGCTGATTTTACTGGAGATGTGAATGGAAATAATCCCGTCAGCGTCTTGAGACAGCTTCTCGTAGACACTGGCAAAATCACGCGGTGTTGGCGGTTCGGTGCTGGGATGAGCAGGGTCACTTATTAACCTCTGGTAAAATTCGTCTTCACTGATGTCCACCCGGTCACGGTAAACTTCACCGCCAAATTTAACGTAGACCGGCACCACGGTAATACCCAGCTCCTCTGCCAGTCCAGGTGGCAGGTCAGCAGTACTGTCGGTAACAATCTTGATTTTCATCAATCATTATCTCCCTTAATGTTTTAGCTGCTACAAGCCTCTGGATTAAAGCATATTACACTATTCATACGCCAGTGTTTCCCGCACGCTCATCTTGATAGCGCGGTATGCGGGTAACAGGCTGGCGACAACCGAGACAACCACCACGATTATGAACCAGGTAACGAGACCAATTGGTAGAAAGACGAAAACCAGGGGTTGGTCAATAATCATCTGTCCCAGCATAGCGTTGAAAAGCAGGGTCACCGGTATACTGAGGGGAATCGCTAACACCCAGCTGATGATTCCGATAAGCAGTCCCTCAATGAGGACGATACCACCCACCATGCTGTTGGAGGCGCCGATGGAGCGCATCACGCCAATCTCGCGGGTACGCTCCATCACGTTCAGGCTCATGATGCCGGCCAGCCCCAGCCCGCCAATCAGTGCCGACATAGCGGCCATTGCCATCAGAAACATAATCAGGAAATCGAACTGGCTGGCAATAGACCCGGCAAACTCAGCTATAGTGGACGACTGGCCAACCTTGATTCCGGCGTCTTTAAGACGCTGCTTAACGGCTTCTGCCTGCATGAATTGAGACTGTCCGTCTTTTTGTTCCGTACTGACACTCATCGTCACAGCCTGACCAGGATTCCCTCTGATTCGCGAAAGGTAGTTGAAATCGGCAAAGCCGACACCTTCCCAGGCCATCAGCATGATACCCGCTACTTTCCAGCGGTATTCCCTGTCATTTACCTCTACCACAATCTCGTCGCCAGCATGAACGTCCGACATCCATCTGGCCAATTCACTGGAGAGGACGATGGCATTCCGGTCATTTTCCTCCAGCCAGCGCCCCGAGAGCATAGTTGGCTGGATAAAGTCTGAATCAGGAGGCAGGCCGGTAACTTCAAACGAACCTCCTTTAGTCCCGTCCGGTTTGACACGCTTTACCCACAATGTCGTCCGGCCTTCCGCATGGACCACACCCGGCACCTCCTCGGCTCTGCGCTCAACCCCCTGGCTCGGATAACTGCCATCGAGACCGAGTATAACCTGGTAGTTAAAAGTTGAGTCTATAAGGTTATCAACTTCAGTCATCAGTGAGCCGCGCACATTCATAACGGTAATGAAGAGCGTACCGGCAAGGGTAAGTGTGCCCAGAGTCAGAAAAAGCCGCCCTTTACGCCGGAAGGTGTTTCGCAGGGAGAGCAGTACCGGCCGTGGTAGGCCGCGCACCCGCAGCAGCAGGCGGTCTAGTAGTCCGGACCCGCCTGTCCCCTCAATGCCATAACTGCTGATAGCCTCCCGTACGGTTACTCGCAC
The DNA here is from genome assembly GCA_018829775.1 of Chloroflexota bacterium. Classification (NCBI taxonomy): domain Bacteria; kingdom Bacillati; phylum Chloroflexota; species Chloroflexota bacterium. Next base: position 17,926 of record JAHJTL010000010.1, read on the forward strand.
GCCCCCCAGGACAGGTATTATGGAAGCGACTATGGGTACCAGCAACGCCACGATCAACTGTAAAAGGAAAATAGACAAAGGCAGGTAGAAATGAAGCATATCGAGATTTAAAAACTGGTTAACCGCAACGATGAATAAATAGGCCAGCCCCATGCCAACGGGTAACGCCACCACCAGCGCCAGCAGGCCGTAGAATGCCACCAGCACCAGGTAGAGACTCATGATCTGCCTTCCCGTGCCACCAACAGCTTTCATCATACCCACCTGGCGTCTTTGTTGGGTGAGCATTGCCGAGATGGTATTTATCACCAGGAAGCCGCTGAGGAGGAGCGCGAAGATACCAATGAAATTCAAGATGAGTGTGAAGCTTTGTGTGGTATCTCTGCCCCAGTGCTCGCCGGGTTCAAGGACGTTGACTGAACCAACAGAAAACCCGGTGCGTTGCAATCGGTCCCTGAGTTCATCGGCCACCACTTCAAGCCTGGCCAGATTGTTAAATTCCTCTTGGGCGACAATCTCAAGGCGGTTGTAGGTTTCACCGAAGCCGAGCCACCCCATCGTTTTCATAGAAACGTAGCCGGTTAGCTGCGGATTCAGATTCGCCGGAACAGCATTTAAATCGTGGACGGTCCCGGTAATATTCAGCTCATACTGTTGCCCGTCAGACAACTCGATGATAATATTATCGCCAATCTGAACACCGGGGAGTGAAACCGAAGCACGCTCGAAGAGAATCTCACGCCGACCGGGTGGCCATTTCCCTTTCTCTGAAGTAATACGGTTGAGTTTTATATGCTCATAATCGTCATAGGCATAGAGGTTGAGGTTAAATGTTCTAGCCTGTCCCACCAGTTTAACCGAGCGCAACGCCCGGCCTTGTGCGTCAACAACTTGTTCCTGGCGACGAGCCCAGCGTACCAGGCTGTCATCAAAGGCGGGGATGCTCATGGTAATGGTGGAAGCATTATAATCGTGGAACTGCGTATCCATATCCGAGACCAGCACTTCCTGGGTGATGAAGACGCTGCCGAAGGCAAAAACACCAACAGCAATTGCCATCACCACCAGAAAAGTCCTGGTTTTGTTACCCCAAAGGTCGCGGATTACTTTGCGCCAGCGTGGATCAATCATTACCACCCGTTTCCTTGGCGATTATTCTGAGGCGCTCCTGTGCAACACCATCTATCTGTTTTCTGGTGGTTTTAGACTCACCAACTAATTGGTTAAAGTCTGACTTGTTAAGCACGGCTACTTCAACATCGGTATCGGGAGCGGCACGAATAGTAACCATTCTTGGACCGCCGTGAAGCAAGGCAACCTCGCCAAAGTATTGGCCACTCTCGACGCGGGAGACAACAAGCTCCTGCCCGCCTGGTATGTGCAAATGAACTTCTACATACCCCTTGGTGACGATAAAAAACTTGTCGGCTGCCTCTCCCTTTTGGATAATGACGGAACCAGGAAGATATTTTTCCTGCTTTAATTTTGATGTCACCCAGACTAATTGTGGTTGAGTAAGCGAAGGGAAGGTTCGAGACAAATACTCTTCGATTATCTCACCGTCAGCGATGACAATCGTACGTTTAACTCGTCGTGCCTGGTCGCCGTCGTGTGTTACCATAAGAACTGTCTTGCCACCGGCTACCAGTGCCTCAAACAGACTGAATACCCGTTCTGATGTCTTTGAATCGAGATTACCGGTGGGCTCATCTGCTATGATAATAGGTGGGTCGTTGGCAAGCGCTCGGGCGATGGCGACGCGCTGCTGTTCGCCGCCGGAAAGCATAGCCGGTAGTTTGTTGGCATGGCCGGCGACGCCAACGAGGTCGAGGACGCTGAAAGCCCTTTCACGGCGTTGCCGTGGATTGTACATCTTACAGAAATCCATCGGAAGCATGACGTTTTCAAGTACCGTCAACATTGGCAGAAGTTGAAAGAACTGGAAGACAATACCCAGATTGCGACCGCGCCACTGCGCCACCCTTCCTTCACTCAAAGTATGTATCGGTGTGCCGGTGACGTAAACCTCCCCTTTAGTGGGACGGTCAATGCCGGTAATCATATTGATCAGCGTAGACTTACCACTACCAGACTTGCCAATCACGCCAACGAACTCACCATTGCCAATTTCAAGCCTGATGTTATTCAGAGCAAAAAAATCGCCGGCCTCGGTCTGATACGTCTTGACAACATTTTGCAACTGGATGAGGTACTCGTCATACCGGTGGATATCGCTTTCTTTAAACGTTTGTCTTGATAAAAACTTGAACATTGGCATTTCCCCACTTCATATAAGTATTATTTATCATGCTATCGGTGAGCATATCTCCGTGGATGACCGAGGTCCAGTTTATCTTTCCACTGCGATTACGATTACTTCACCTTCATCAAGCCCGCTCAAAATCTCGGTATGTGAGCCATCGCTGATGCCGGTAACCACTCTTCTCTCCTCAGTTAACTCATTGGCCATAATCATTACTATCGAATTGCCCTGACTATCCAGTCTGATAGTCTGGTTCGGCACCAGAAGTACGTTGCTGCGTTCATCAATGACAATGTCAGCCGTAGCGCTCATACCACCTCTAAGTTCAAAGTCTTGCGGAACATCAAAGCCGATTTTTACGTCATATAACACCAAACCAGGCTCTTCCCTTGACATCGGGGGTATAAAGGTAACCTCGCCCCCGAGTTCAACACCGGGTAGGGCATCAATACTGATGATAGCTCTTTGCCCCAGCTTTACGCTTGGTATATCTATCTCATCCACTTCTACCTCCAGCTCTAAGCTGGTGAGGTCCACAAAATAGGCGATTGTGGTAGTAGCTGAGACACTGTCTCCTTCATCAACATCCACCCTGGCTACCACCCCATCAAATGGCGCAGTGAGAGTTGCCTCACTGAGTTGCTTCTGTGCCAGTGCCAGGGACTGCCGGGTTTCTACCAGAGACCGCTGTTCTTGTTCTAAAGATTGTTGAGCCAGTTTTTCAGAACGTCGAGCCTGCTCCAGAGACTGTTCCGCTAGCTCAAGAGTTAGCTGAGTTAACTCCAGGGACTGTTGCGCCAGCTCCAGTTCCAAATTCTTAATGTCTACTTCCTGCGGGTCAGCGCCGGCAAGCATTGCCTCCAAGATGTCTTTAGCTGTGTCCAACCTTTTCTGAGCGTGAATTACCGCCTTCTGCTGCCATTCCAATGCAAAGTCTGAAGCTTGCTCTACATTCCGCAGAGCCTGATCTAAATACCTCTGCGCTTCATCTACATCGGCCTGTGCCGACCGAATGTCTCGTAAAATATACTCGTCTTTGGCTTCAAACAAGTTGTACTCGGCAGTTTCCAGAGCTACCTGTGCCTCGGTTACGGCTACCTCTTTCTCGGTTAGAGCTACTTCTGCCTCAGTTACGGCTACCTCTTTTTCGGTTAGAGCTACCTCCGCTCGGGTTACCGCCACTTGCTGTTCTGTTAAAGCCAGCTCCGCCTGAGTTACCGCTAACTCCAGAGCATCGGTATCAAGTTTGGCCAGTACATCATTTTTACTGACTTTATCACCTTCCTCGACGTATACCTCCTCTACTTTACCCACACTGCCGAAGGACAACTGTCTTTCTTCGGCAATAGCTATATTACCAATGCCATTGATGGTGACAGCCAAATCCCCTCGCGTCACCTCAATTACCTGTTGGTTAGACTCCGCCTCGCTGCCACCAAATGGATTACAGGCAGTAACGCTAACAAAAATTAGGCATAACATTGATAAAACAGCCACGATTTGTCGACCCTTCATCTGATTAATCTCCTTTCTCCACTGTTCTGCAACTTCTTCTACAAAGGTGCGTCGTTTTATTATAGATTATCTTCTCCAGCGATAATATGGTACTTTCACGTACTTTATATTGAAAAACTTCCCTGAATTATAGATGAATCCGATACCCCTGTAAATCAGGTTTAACTTATAAACGAAATGAATGGCATGGTTTAGTGGTGCTTTTATGCAGTTTAGATAGTCTGGGTAGTAATTACTGAATAGTTACTTTAGAAGTCAGAAATAGGGTCGATAGTTTAATCACCAGCCCTGTTGAAATATGGAAAATATCTCGATCATCGATAACTAGTTTGTCAAAATAAAAAGGAATCTTTTTACGGCATACAATTAGCTTAGGTTGTTCAATAGATCTTTATGACACGAGTTAATTGTTCACTAGTGACGTCGAATTTGCGATCAGAACCCTCGATGTGGCTATATCTATGAACATACATCCTAATATTTGTGAAGTGGTGATTATGTCAACTAGCAATTACAGGGGAGCATAAATGCTCCCCTTTCTAACTTATCTCTTCTCTTGGAACCTCTTCAGTTTAGCTTTGAGCTTTGGCGTACTCCAGACCTTGCGGTTCACCAGTTTTTCTGGAATCTCCCCTCGTAGAATATTCTCCACCTGTTCCTTCCATTCATAGGCCATATCTATGAAATGCTCACCAGTGTGGCACAGGAAGTGGGGCGATACGATGACGTTCTCCATCCTGAGAAGCGGGTTATCGGCGGGCACCAGTTCCTGCTCAAATACGTCCAGCCCGGCACCCTGTATCCACCCTTCCTGAAGAGCCTTTATAAGCGCCTTCTCATCAATAATCGGTCCGCGGGCGGCATATCATCGAACACCCCTGGTCCCGGACCGGGCATAATGAAATTGCCTTCTGCATCGAAAAAATCCCGGGTAAAGCCCAATCTAATCTTTCTTGGCATAGTCCCTCCCCGCTTTCCTTGAGGGTAGGCGTTTCAATTAATATCTATAATTCCAAAATAGTTAAGTATAAATGAGATGCTGCCCAGTAACAGCATCACCAGCACTATCCTTTTAACCGCCAGCTCCGGCAACCACCTCAACAGCTTCACCCCGAGTCTGGTACCCGCGTAACCGATGATGAAGAGCACCGGAATGAACCAGTAATACTGCGAATCAAGAGAGCCGCGAACCACATAAGTCGTGCAGCGCGCAATATCAGTACAAAGAGCAATAGATGCTGAGGTAGCTATATACATTTCTTTCCTGATATTTGTGGATATGAGAAAGGCGCTGCGGATAGCGCCACCAAGTCCAATGAGGCCGGCAGTGAACCCGGATATCAGCCCTCCAGTTACCAGCACATATTCTCTTTCGGGCAATGTCTGTGACGGGTTAATGAACGTATACACGGCAAAAAGTATCAGAAATATGCCAATGCCAAGCCCTATGGCTTCTGGCGCTACAATTTCCAGAAGGTAAGCACCCGCGACAGCAGTTATAACCGTCGGTATCCCGTACCAGAGCATCAATCGAACATTAACCGCCTGTCTCAATCGAATCAGTTTAAAAAGGTTACTGAATCCGTGGAAAAAGGCAATCAGTATTATGGCTTGCTTGAATCCGATTATCCATGAAAGGAAAGGAATAGTCATAGTTGCCGAACCAAATCCGGCAACGCTGGCTACGGCCGCGGCTACAAAGGCGATAACAAAAAAAGTAATTGTGGTCAACACTTCTAACTCAAAACCAATATGAAATAATATATCGAATTATAGCAGGTTACTCATCAAAGAATGACATCAGGCCCAGCTCATTTATGCGGTTTTTCCAGGCCAACTCTCTGGTAGTATTTCTCCGGTATCAATTCCGGTTTCTTATAGAAATAAAGTCGGCATGGGGCACCTGGGTCTGGGTCATATTCGGCTATTCTGGTGGGAGCGCCGGTGGCTTCCATGGGCATAAGCTCAGACCAGTAACAGCAATGCACACAGTAATAAGGGACACCCTCCATATACCAGGACCATGGATACGCCTTTTTCGTCTTTCCGAAGTTGAAAGGCGCCCCTGTTCTCGGCGGAGTCCTGTCTAATTCACCCGTCCGTCTCATCCTGCCACCACTACCGCAGGGGTCGCATTCTATCACATATCTGTCTTCCTCTTCCCATACCTTGATTGTTCCCGTCTCTCCCGGCCCGGAGCGATGAGCCCTCATCTGCTCGGTATACCATTGAACCCGCTGTTTCACTGTTTTCAGGCCCTTGAGCTGGTTAAAAAACGCCAGCGAAATCTTTTCGTTCGTGTATCTGAGCACGTCGGGAAGCATCTCCTCACCACAGTTATCGCTTATCCAGGTCAAAAAGGCATAGGACCAGTCACAGTAGACATCATGAATTTCCTTGACTTCATGTTGAACATAATCGATCAACTCCAGGGCCGTTTCTCTGTCTCCCGCCTTAACGGCATCCCGCAGCCTATCATAAGTACTAATACCCAGCTCTTCAACTGGCTCATCCACACGCAACAGCCTTCCCAGCGGCTCAGCGGTTAGTTTCAACATGGCTTGCCTCCTTCACCTTCAAATATGTCGTCTTTTATCTTCTTCCTGAAAACTTAGCTATTATTGTAGCACGACAGCCATTATCCGAAAAAACAATTGCTTCTTCAGCGACTCAATGCTAAAATCTCCCCATCTTCAGGGCACAGAATACAGGAATATAGCCCGCTTTTTCAGAAGCGGATTTACATTTTAAGGAGCAATCAGGATGAAATTAGAAGGGAAAAAAGCAATCGTTACCGGTGGCGGCACCGGCATCGGTAAAGCCATTGCTCTGGAGTTTGCCAGCGCCGGAGCCGACATCGTCGTCTGCAGTCGTAATATTCAGAATATCGAAAAAGTGCGCGATGAGATAACAGCTTTGGAAAGACGCTCGCTGGCGATATCCATGGACGTACGGGTTAAGGAACAGGTAGATAACATGGTACAAAAGGTAATCGATGAATTTGGACGGATTGACATCCTGGTGAATAACGCCGGAATTAACCGCCCCACGCCAGTACTTGATTTGACCGAAGATACCTGGAACCTTATATTTAATACCAACCTCAAAGGCCTCTTCTTTTGCACCCAGGCAGTAGCCCGACATATGGTCAAACAGAAGTCAGGAAAGATTATAAATATATCCTCGACGGCCTCATTTGGTGCCAATGAACCGGGGCAAGCGGCTTATGCGGCTTCAAAAATTGGCGTGAACGCGTTTACGAAAGCATGCGCTCGCGAGTTCGGCCCCTACGGAATAAACGTCAATGCTATCGCTCCAGGGAGGATTTTAACACCACTGATTTACGCCAGTCGGACACCGGAGCAGGTGGAAAAATTCATTGAAGTGGGTAAGAGCACATCCGTACTGGGAAGGCTGGGTACTGTCGAAGAGATCGCCCATTTAGCGCTGTTTCTGGCTTCGGACGATTCCGCTTTCATCACCGCCGAGATTATTGCCTGCAATGGCGGCAGAACCAATCTGATGGGCTGATTATCACACGACAGAAGTTAAATAAAACGCTATTGACTGACCTTGCGCGGTCGTCCCCGTTTCCGCCAGCCAATTGATTCCAGTAGAAAACCGGCGGCCGTATCTTCCCAGCCAGCAAAGCTTATAGGGCAGTCCGGATTAAACATGTAGCGGTTTCCTCTTCCCTCACGTTTTTTGGTTATATATTCTTCCTCGAGGAGGTCATTTATGATATTATGAGTGGCTCTTTCCGAGATTCCGATAATGTCAGAGAGTTCTCTTGCCGTGATGCGAGGCTGGCGCGCGATATGGCTCAGCACTAAAGCGTGGTTGGTTAAAAATCTGAACTTTTGCATTTCTTATCTAACTAACGACAAATTCGACACAAATATACCTTAATTGGAATAAAAAGTCAATACTATCAATTCATGCAAATTAATTCAATTGTATTTTATAGCATATAACTATTTACTCTGCAAGTATCAAATATTAATAATTTTACCTCCCCATATATTTACAGATAATTGCCAAATAATTGTAGTCTTATAAATGCGCGTATTTTTTAACTATTACTAAAGCACTAGTCAAAGGTATTGACAAATATTTATCTATGAATTATTATTCCTGTAGTGGTTTTCATATATACGGTTTCATAATATGCAATACATGATAATGACATAGGCAAAAAGACATTTGAGCAAGTATGAATAGTTTCTTATTTAGTAAGACAGTAAATGAAATATAATAAACTATCGATTGAGGGAAGCGATGGTTAATAAATTTAAAACGGGGCTGACTAAGGTATCTGCAAAGTTGTCCAGATTATTAATAAGAAACGGTGACCACCATTGGCCGGCACATGTGCTGGAAACCTTGGAGACGAAATATCATCTGCTTCCCAAAGACCTGCTGCGCCTGTGGTATATTCGACGCAAAGTCCTTTCCAACAAGGTCAAAACGGATTCTATCTTTATTTACGATTGGGCAAAAGCCTATGATTCAAATATATCCGTAAAGAGATACAATGACCTGAATAAGTATCCTGATTTATTGCGCTACAAGGGCCGTATTTCCCGCAACGGCGAAGTCCGTATTGAAGAAATAAGAAACAATTAATAGATTAGTTCTTGAATTACAGAGAAGGGGACGTTTGCGTCCCTCTTTTTTCATTCTTTCTAACATCTCCACAAAGCGAAGATTGGGCAAAGAAAGGCTGACCTGTATTTCCCACCGGTGATTAACATAGAGATTGCTGCGGGTTTAAAATACCATCTTGAGCAATAGTGTAAGAACGTAACCCAGTATGCCGCAGATAGGAAATGTGAGTATCCAGGCGGCTATGATATTACCGGCTATTCCCCAGCGAACCGCGGAAAATCGCCTTGTGGACCCCACTCCCATCACCGAGGCACTGACACAGTGCGTGGTGCTCACCGGAATGCCAAAATGGGACGCGGTTTCAATGACACCGGCCGCGGCAATATGGGTGGTGAATCCCTGGACCGGCCGCAGGTTCGTCATTCTCATACCGATTGTCTTGATAACCCGTCGACCACCCAAAGCAGTACCGATACTTATCGCCGCCGCAGAGACAACAATCACCCACCATGTATCAGGATTCAGTACCGATAGGCGGTCCCAGATGCCAACATCGTTATAGTAAATCACCAGGGCCATGGTAATTACACCGATAGGCATCTGGCCGTCATTCTTTCCATGGCTGTAAGCCATAAAGAAGGTGCTGACATACTGCATACGGCTGAAAACGCGGCGCATGCGGTCGGGTCGGCTTTTCTGAAATATCCAGTAGAGGCCAAGCATGATAGCAAAGCCGCCGGCAAAACCCAGCGCCGGGGCGATAACTACGGCGGATAGCACGCGCTACATGACGCTCCATACGATGGCGGCATGAATCAACTCGACAATATTATAAAAAGTCTGGGCTAAAGTCCTGTTTCTTGGCGTGATTCTTATAGGACTGGTGGACTGAGTTGATATTACTTAGACGAAGAGATAATGTCCCAGTATCCACGAAAATGAATAACCTAGTAATGCTGTTACAGGGAACGTTATCACCCATGCTGCCACAATGTTACCAGCTACACCCCACCTTACTGCCGATAGCCGCCGGGTTGCTCCAACTCCCATAATCGACGTGCTGATACAATGCGTTGTGCTTACTGGGATGCCAAGATTCGAGGCAGCTTCAATAACCCCTGCTGCTGCAAACTGAGCAGTAAAACCCTGGACTGGATTAAGACTCGTGATTCTCATACCCAAAGTTTTTATGACGCGCCATCCACCAGCCGCCATACCAGAACTAATGGCTAATGACGAAATAATAATTATCCAACGACCAACAGGATCGCTAAGTGACAGACGATCCCAGAAACTTGGATCCTGATAATAAAACACGAATCCCATTGTCATAACACCTATTGGCATTTGGCCATCGTTTTTCCCGTGACTATATGCCATAAAAGCCGAAGAAAGTATTTGCAACCTACTAAAAAGAGAACGCAGTATATCTGGAGGACTACGCTGCAATATCCAGTACAAAGCAAGCATAATCGCAAAACCCCCTGTAAATCCGAGCGCTGGTGCAGCAACAACTGATGTGAGTATTCGTTGCATTACACTCCATATAATTGCTTCACTTCCCGCACTAGCTATACCTGCGGCTGCTAATCCAGATACCAGACCATGGGTTATGCTCACAGGCATACCAAATTTGGTAGCAAGTATCGTCCAAATAACACAGGCAGCAACTCCACCTATTATCGTTGAATAGGATATTGCCTCTGGAATGAGTATGCCTTTACCGATGGTTCTAGCTACAGCTAGTCCTGTAGCTGCACCTAGAAAATTGAATATAGCTGCAAGTACTATTGCTTGCCTGGGGGCTAACGAACGGCTACCTATTGCTGTCGCAATAGTATTAGCTGCGTCATTGTATCCGTTGGAGAACCCCAAAGCGATTGCGAAAATGACAATGAGGACAAGAGCAATGAGGTGTATATCCAAAGATAAATCAGGCATGCTTGAGGGCTACTCCCTCAAGGACATTGGCCACATCCTCACACCTGTCGGTCGCGCTCTCCATGTGTTCTAAAATCTCGCGCCATTTGATTATGTCGGCGGTATTGTCGCAATTCTCAAATAATTCAGCCATGGCGCTGCGAAAAACTGTATCCGCCGCGTTTTCAAGTCGATTTATCTCTATGCAGTGCTCCAGGACCTGCTTCAGATTGGGGTGATGTCGCAGCTGCTTTAATGCCACTTCCACTTCCTTTGTAGCGGTTACTATGATAGCGGCCAGTTCTTTGGCGCCTTCTTTGAGAGTATCTATTTTGTAAATATGCATGGCAACTGCTGCCGCATGAATTAAGTCCACGATGTCATCGAGGGAGTGGGCCAGGGTCGCCATATCCTCCCGGTCAAATGGCGTCACGAAAGTGCGATGTAAAAGTTCAATAATCCGATGCGTGGTATTGTCGCCTTTGTGCTCGTATTCCTCCATTTGCTCAACGTTATGAGCAATATTTTCCCAGTTGTCGACCATATTTTTCATAAACTCAGCCGTCTCGACCATGTTTTCCGCGCTTTCCTCGTAAAGCTCAAAGAATATCTTGCCTCTGGGCATGAGTGAAAATTTAACCAACAGACCTACTCCTATATTTAATGACATTGGAAAAAAGGTAGCCTAGTCCGGACTTTAACCGAGGGGGGTTAAAAGATGTTAAACAAAGAGCGAGGAATATTTTTCTCATGGTCTCTTTAAAGGTATGTTATCTAAACTGGGCCATCTATGTCAAGTATAAAATGACTGCGAATGAGCGAGCTTTACGCTAATCGAAATGATTTGAATTTATTTTCGTCTTGAAATCTCTTGTTTGTTGACTGTAGATAAATGTATACAATAAATATATATTATAGACGTAAATATATAAAACTTATTGAC
>JAHJTL010000011.1 GCA_018829775.1 Chloroflexota bacterium
ACCTTTCAAGATTGGACTGAACATAAAAATCAATCAACGGGAGATTCCAGTCAGTGCTATTCTCGCTTTGATAATTCTTTCAGCTATATGGATTATTATTTTGGTTACTCAACCTTACAGTCGCTATGTGGGCGTAGCTTGGATGGCAATCGGCTTAATATTTTACTATCTATTCAGCCACAGAACTCGTACTGTTGATAAGTTTCGCTAGGGCAGATGTACCTTCTTTTATATTTGCAGTGTCCACGTCTCCTGACCAGAGATTCAAGACATTGACAAACAATCATACATACTTTTTATTGAACATAGCAGTCGCCAAATAATTCATGCTCTGGTGCTCTTTGAGTCCTAGAAATCCTGTTTGGCATTGGGATATAATAGAGGTTGTAACCGCTCTGATTTTCCTATTTGGCGAGGTGTTTGCATTGGGAGCCAGTGAATTAAAGTCCCGAGTTATCAATGAAATTGAAAATCACCGTGACGAGCTCAAAGACTTAAGTCTGCGGATACACGGCAGTCCCGAGCTCGCTTTCCAGGAAGAAAAAGCGGTCTCCTGGCTCACCGATTACCTTCAGGGAAAGGGTTTCTCCATTGAAAAGGGCATCTGCGGACTGGCAACCGCCTTCCGGGCAACTTACGGGAAAGGAAAACCGTCGATTGCCTTTCTGGCGGAATATGACGCGTTGCCCAAGCTCGGTCATGCCTGTGGACATAATATCATCGCTACCAGTGCCGTTGGTGCCGGAATAGCCGCCAAACTGGCGGTGGATGAGCTTGGCGGCACAGTGCAGGTAATGGGCACGCCGGGTGAAGAATTGTACGGCGGCAAGGTATATATGGTGAGGAAAGGTGCCTTTAAGAGCGTGGATGCGGCTATGATGATACATCCGGCGGGTTTGAACACAGCGATCACCAAATTCCTTGCCTGCCACACGCTGGAGGTCGAATTTTTCGGCAAGCCGGCTCATGCGGCGGCCAGGCCTGAGGCTGGCATCAATGCCCTGGAAGCCATGCTCATGTCCTATGCCGCGATTAATTCCCTGAGGCAGCATATCAGGGACAGTGCCCGCATCCATGGCATCATCACCGATGGCGGTGAAGCGGCCAATATCGTGCCGGCGCACACCGCCGGACATTTCATCGTGCGGGCTGAGGAGGACAGCTATCTGGATGAGCTCAAGGAAAGGGTAATCAATTGCTTCGTCGGCGCTGCCACGGCCACGGGGGCAAAGCTGAAATACCGGTGGGGAGATACGCGCTATGCTCCACTGCGCAATAATTTCACTCTGGCCCGTATGTTCCGGGGTAACCTGCAATCGCTGGGCAGACGGGTGCACCTCGTCGACCCCAGAATAGGTATCGGCAGCAGTGATATAGGTAATGTCAGCCGCGTGGTTCCCAGCATTCACCCGTTAATCGCCATAGCTTCGGCCAGAGTGATAACTCACTCCCCTCAATTTGCCGCAACGGCGGCCTCAGAAGCTGGCACGCGTGGTCTTATTGATGCCGCCAAAGCGCTGGCGATGACCGCCGTTGACTTGATGGCTGATTCGGCAATGCTGGGCAAGGTTAAAGCAGAATTTGAACAGGATACGGATTGAGGATAAAAGTAGGGTCTTTTGAGGGAATAAATGATTATTGCCGTTGATGCTGCAGGTGGGGACTATGCGCCCCACGAAATCGTGAAAGGGGCCGTGAAGGCAGCTGGCGAGTATGGGGTGGAGGTGGTGCTGGTGGGGAAGAAAAAAATGCTCCACGTGCTGGCGGGCCGGCACCTGAAAAAACAGGTAATCAGTATCGTTGAGGCCAGCCAAGTCATTGGGCCTAATGAATCGCCGATAAAAGCCATACGCAGCAAGACAAACTCGTCGATTGTCGTTGGTATCAAGCTGGTAAAAGAAGGAAAAGCTGCTGCCTTTGTCTCTGCGGGCAATACCGGGGCCGTACTTGGTGCCGCGTTGTTCGGACTGGGGAAGGTGAAGGGCATTGAGCGCCCTGCCATCGCCTGTATCATGGACATTACTCCCTCAACTCCGGTCTTGTTGATTGACGCCGGTGCCAATGTCGAGTGCCGCCCGAATCACCTGGTCCAGTTTGCTGAGATGGGGGTTGCGTACAGTCAGCATGTGCTCGGTATCAGCGAGCCGCGGGTCGGCTTGCTCAGCAATGGCGCGGAAGAAACTAAGGGAAACCAGCTGGTTCAGGAAAGTTATAAGCTTTTAAAAAAGGCCAAAAATCTGAATTTCATCGGCAATGTTGAAGGCCATGATATTTTGAAAGTGGTGGCCGATGTGGTCGTTACCGATGGTTTTACGGGAAATATCGTGCTCAAGACAATCGAGGGTATGAGTGACACATTTCTTGGCTCGGCGCGGCAGGTCGGGCACGTCATTTCCAGCGCCGCTCACTTCAGGGGACGTGACCTGCTCAGCGACCTTGGGCTTGGCTCCTGGGTCAACCGGATAGACTACCGGGAATACGGGGGTGCGTGCCTGCTCGGTGTGAACGGGAATATCATCATCGCCCACGGACGCAGTAAGGCCAAGACCATTAAAAACGCCATCGGCATTGCCAAGCATATGGCTGAAGAAGATATAGCACGGGTAATCAAGGAGGAAATTCATGAGCAAACCAGTGGAAGTAAATGACAGCAACTTTGACCAGATGGTGTTGCAGTCGAAAACGCCGGTGCTGGTCGATTTCTGGGCGGCATGGTGCGGGCCCTGCCGTATGGTGGCACCGCTTGTTGAAGAGCTGGCCGGTGAGTACGAGGGCAAGGTAACCATGGTCAAGCTTAACGTTGATGAGAATCCACAGATAGCCAGCCAGTACGGTATCATGAGCATCCCGACGCTGCTCGTATTCAAGGATGGAGCACCGGTATCGAACATCGTTGGCTTCAGACCGAAAGCGGAGCTGCAGCGAAGCCTTGACGCTGTCCTTTAACCATTGGGCAGGAATAAGTGATTATCAAGGAGGGCGAGGTTGGCGATAAAGCGGGAGTATGACGTGGTCATTATTGGGGGTGGTCCTGCCGGGCTCACCGCCGGTATTTATACGGCCAGAGCAAGGCTGAAAAGCCTGCTTATCGAGAGAGGGGCCACGGGCGGCTTGATAGTCAATGCCGGTGTGGTGGAAAACTATCCCGGCTTTCCCGATGGTATCAACGGCCTGGAACTGGCGGAAGCCATGCACCAGCAGGCAGTGAAGTTTGGTCTGGAGACGTTAACCGCTGACGTAACCGGTCTTGAGTTGAAAGATGAGCGGAGGGTGGTGAAGACGAGCGAGGGGGACGTTGCTGCCAGAGCGGTCATCGTCGCTGGCGGCTCTGACCGGGTCAAGCTGGGAGTCCCCGGGGAAGAAGAATTCACCGGTCGGGGGGTGGCCTATTGTGCCATCTGCGATGGCTATTTCTATCGAGATGTCCCGGTGGCGGTGGTGGGCGGCGGCAACGCCGCCGTAAACGAAGCCCTGGAACTCACCAAGTTCGCCTCCAGGGTTACCATAATCCACCGCCGTGAGGAACTGCGCGCCACCAAGATACTGCAGGAAAGAGCCTTCGCCGAGCCGAAAATAGAATTCTCGTGGAATACGGTGGTTGAGGCTGTTGAAGGGGAGGATACTGTAAAAAAACTCAGGTTGAAAAATGTGCAGAACGGAGAAAAATCCACCCTTGACATATCCGGCGTCTTTATGGCCGTTGGTTTCAGGCCAAATACAGGATACTTGAAAAGCGTTCTTACCCTGGCTGACGACGGCACCGTAATCACCAACGAAAAAATGGAGACCGCCGTGCCGGGAATTTTTGCCGCCGGTGACATAAGGTCGAGTTCAATACGGCAGGTTGCCGCTGCGGTGGGGGACGGTTCGGTGGCGGCGATATATGCGGAGAGATATATCGCCGCCAAATAAAATATTATCCCTCTTCTTGGTGGGCATTACTGGGTTAAAGTATAATTGGAGCAAGGAGATAGCTGATGAAGGTCGTTTTCATTGAAGATGTGCCCAATGTGGCCGAAGTCGGAGAAATCAAGGACGTAGCCGACGGTTACGGACGCAACTACCTCATTCCCAGGAAGCTGGCGGTACTGGCTGACGCCCGGGCAACACAAATAGTTGAAACCCGGAAGAAGAGGAAGGCCCGGATAGAGGCGGAGACCGAGGCGGAGATGCGGGAACTGGCCAAGCAGCTGGAGGGGCTGGATATAGTTATAAAAGCCAAAGCGGGAACCAAAGACAGGCTGTACGGGTCAATCACCAATGCCGATATTGCGGAAGAGGTGAGTAAAAGCACTGGCCTGGAAATTGATAAAAGAAAAATCGAGCTGGAAAAACCTATCCACGAGATAGGCAGCTATGATATACCCATCAGGCTGACCAAGGACATAATCCCCAAGGTCAAGCTCAGCGTCATTGAGGAGGAGGGGAAAGAGGTCAAGGAGAAGAAGGAGAGCAAGGCGAAGAAAGAGGTCAAGGCGAAGAAAGAGGTCAAGGAGAAGAAGGAGAGCAAGGCGAAGAAGGAGAGCAAGGCGAAGAAAGAGAAAAAGGTGAAGAAGGAGACGAAGGCGGAGAAAGTGGCGGAAGAAGTGCTAGCTGAAGAAAAAGCGGAAACGGCGGCGGAAGAAACAGCAACCGAAGCCCAGGAGGAGACGGAGTAAGGTGTATAACGATAAGTTACCTCCTCA
Source organism: Chloroflexota bacterium (assembly GCA_018829775.1). Taxonomy (NCBI): domain Bacteria; kingdom Bacillati; phylum Chloroflexota; species Chloroflexota bacterium. The sequence continues at coordinate 4,686 of JAHJTL010000011.1, forward strand.
TGACATTGACGCTGAGGAGGCCATCATTGGCTCACTGCTCATCGATGGCACGACGATTTATAAAATCGCCACGGTTTTGAGTAAGGCAGACTTCTACCATGAACGTAACCAGTGGCTTTATGAGGCCTGCCAAGGGCTGTACGAACGCAATGAGGCAATTAACCAGATAACCGTGGCACAGGAGCTGGCCAGGCGGGACAAACTGGAGGTAGTTGGTGGCGCCGCCTTCCTGAGCCATCTGATTTCCGTATGTCCAACACCGCTGGATATCGAGCACTACGCCCAGATTGTCTATCGGCTCTCCATTATGCGGGGCCTTATCGGTGCTGCCGACCGGATTGCCCGTGTCGGCTATGAGGCTGGCCCGGATGTTGACACCAGCTTGAGCCAGGCGGAGGACATTCTGTTCCGACTGCGCCACGGACATGGTGAGCGTGACTTCGTTCATATCCGTCAGGTTCTGGACCGGTATTTTGAAGCGGCTCCACCGCCGGAGGAAGAAGGTCGTGCCCGTGAGCAGATGCCCTATGTGCTTTCCAACTTCGTCGGCCTCGACGAATTTCTGGGCGGGTTTCAGCGCTCCGACCTGGTTATCATTGCCGGCCGACCCAGCATGGGAAAGACAAGTTTGGGCCTCAGTATTGCCCGGAATGTGGCTGTAGAGCAGAAAGCATGTGTGGCGCTGTTCAGCCTGGAAATGGCCAGGGACTCGATCGTCCTGCGCTTTCTGGCCAGTGAATCCGGGGTGAATTCGCGGCGGGTCAGGTTCGGTCTTCACACCGAGGACGAGGAAAGGCGTATCATGGAAGCCACCGGCGTCCTTTCCGAATCGGACATCTTCATGGATGACTCTCCACAGCTAAGGGTGGTGGAAATGCGCAGTAAGGCCAGACGGCTCCACTTCGAGCGGGGCCTGGACCTGATTATCGTTGATTACCTGCAGCTGATGCAGGGTGACGGGCGGGGTGAAAACCGCGTTCAGGAAATCAGTTACATCTCCCGTTCCCTTAAAGCGCTGGCCCGCGAGCTGAATGTACCGGTAATTGCAGTATCGCAGCTCAGTAGGGCGGTGGAATGGCGGGCATCACATATTCCGCAGCTGGCCGACCTCAGGGAAAGCGGCAGCATTGAGCAGGATGCTGATGTGGTGATATTCATCTACCGTGATGAATACTATCACAGCGTGGAGGAGTGGCAGTTGCAGCATCCCGACCGCGAGTACCCGCGGGAGGAAGCCGACATCATCGTGGCCAAAAATCGAAATGGCCCTACCGGGCAGATAAAGCTGCGATTTCGACGCAACCTGGCCACGTTCTACAACTATGAATACCCGGTGAGTAGCGAAGAGCCGACGTTGCTATGAGCCAGTTCAGCGGATTTCCAGCCAGAATGGAATTTACTCCCATCCCCAATTATTTCCTCAATGCCGTGCTGCCCCAGATTGATGATGTCTGGGAACTGAAAACAACCCTGCATGTGCTGGCAGCGCTCTACCGCAAAAGGGGCTATCCCCGCTTTGTCACCTACCGTGAGTTGCTGGGGAATGACGGACTGATGAAAAGCCTGAAAGGCGGGGAGGAAGCGCCGGAGGAGTTACTGCGCCGGGCGTTGCAGATGGCCAGCCAGCGGGGAACCTTCACGCATATTACTCTGGACAAGGACGGGTCGGCTGAAGATATTTATCTTATCAATACTGAATCGGACCGAAAAACCGCCGCCAGGATAGAAAGCGGTGAACTCAAGTTGAGCGGACTCAAGGCCGTCGAGAGAACCCATGTTGAGCTTGAGGAACAGCCGGATATCTTCACCCTGTATGAGCAGAATGTCGGAATGCTCACGCCGATAATCGCCGACGAACTGCGCGAGGCGGAAAAATTGTACCCGGCGAGCTGGATAAGAGACGCTATCAAGGAGGCGGTAGCACGGAACAAACGAAACATCCGGTACATTGGGCGCATTCTGGAACGGTGGTCGGCCGAAGGGAAAACCGATGGAACATATCAGCGAGTTTCTAAGACAGACCCGGATAAATACATCAAGGGAAAATACGGACATATGGTCCGACGTTGAAGAAGCCCCTTCCCCAAGCGCTAGCTGTCCCATCTGCAAGGGTGCCGGGGTAGTCCACCCGCGTTTGCCTTCGGGAAAGCCGGATTTCACCCGGGTTGTGCCCTGCCGGTGCGTGAAAAAGGAGCTCGATGACGAGCGTCTGACCCGTCTGAAGCGGTACAGCAACCTGGGAACGCTAACCGGGTTCACCTTCGAAAACCTGGAGCCACAGGGTAGAAGCGGGAAGTCGAAGAACCAGGAGCAGTTCAGGTGGGTCTACGAGGCAGCGAAAGCGTTCGCCACTGACCCGAAAGGGTGGCTGGTTCTTATCGGGCCCAGCGGGAGCGGCAAGACGCACCTGGTGGCGGCCATTGCCAACGAGTGCGTCAATCATGGTTTCCCCGCTTTTTACGTAACGACCCCTGACCTTCTCGACCACCTGCGCGCCGCCTTCAATCCCAGCAGCGAAATTCCCTATGATGAATTCTTTGACCAGGTACGAAATGCGCCGCTGTTAGTACTGGACGATTTCGGGGTTCAGACCAGCACACCGTGGGCCAGGGAAAAGCTTGACCAGTTGCTGACATACCGCTTTAACAGCAAGCTGCCTACGGTGATTGTACCCATCGTTCCGCTGGAGCAGATAGATGAAAGGTGGCAGACCCGTCTGACCGACCGTGAACTGAGCAAAGTCTGCGTCATTGAAGAAAAGCAGCCTGTATCTCTGGACTATACCTGGGGAGCGGAATTTCAACTCCAGAAGAGCATGACCTTCGATAATTTTGACCAGAGACGGGTCAACCTGCCAATGGAGCAGCGCGAAAATCTGGAGTCGGCGTACCGGCTGGCATTTGAATTCGCCAAATCACCCGATGGTTGGGTAGTTTTTATGGGTGAAACTGGCTGCGGTAAGACCCATCTGGCCGCGGCTATCGTCAATTACTGGTATCAGGCGAACAAACCGGCGCTATTCATCGTGGTCCCCGAGTTCCTGGACCACCTGCGCTCGACGTTCAGCCCGGAGAGCAAGATTTCTTTTGACCAGCTTTTTGAAAAAGTGAAAACGGCACCCCTGCTGGTACTTGATGATTTCGGGGAACAGACCACCACCCCTTGGGTGAGGGAAAAACTGTACCAGGTAATCAACTACCGGTACAACTCGCGCCTGCCCATGATAATTACCACGCGCTACTCACTACAGGAAATCAACGAAAATATCGAGGGCTCGATAAGCTCGCGATTGATGGACCCCAAAATCAGCACGCCATTCAATATCACCGTCCCGGACTATCGGGGTGATAACGCCAGCCAGAAAAGAGCTCCCCGCCGGGAGCGGAGAAGCCGTTAGGCTTTTATCTTTTACATCTACAGCCATGTAGTGCCTGGACTACAGGAAGCAGCTGCGAGGACATTTGATGAAAATTTCACTAAACTGAATTCTAATAGTGAAGGGAGGATAAGTTATGCTTGAATCTATTATTAACAGAGTAATTGACTATATCATTGTGAACTTATGGGATGACTTAACTTTTCTGCGAATAACATCAATAGTATTATTTGTCTTTCTTGTATTAATCTACACATTTAAAAATAGATTATTTAAGCTCTTATATAATGACAAGCACCAAACACAAACACATGATATAAACATTTTCAATGAATCCGACCAGCTACTCAATGAAGAACAATTTACAGAATACTACGATACATTAGGTATAAATCGTGTAATATCCGGACAATCTAGAAGAGTTGACGCATTTCTGCATTTCTTCAAAGAAGAGGGTAATCAATATCTGGATAATAGAATAAGAAAATATTGTATTAGATTTGTTAAAAAGCTTGATGCATTGTCAGTATTTGTAGCAACTCATTTTTTTATGTATCCTAATAACCAGTCATCTACTGACATGGAGTACATACAATCAGCACTCTATCCAGAAGTTTTACATGGCTCATCAAAAACTCCAGAATATCAACACGCCATACAATGCCAGCACGAACTACATAGTATGTTAGATGAAATATTTATTCTGTATCGAAATTACAGAAGGCTAGTAAAAAAGAAACTGCAAATTTGAATACGCACTCAGATTAGCAAAAGATTAGCAATAACAGAAAAGCCCTCTAAGTTACTAACATTTAGAGGGCTTATTTAGCTTCCGAAAATAGTACCCCTGGCGCGACTCGAACGCGCGCACGCGGTTTAGGAAACCGCTGCTCTA
>JAHJTL010000012.1 GCA_018829775.1 Chloroflexota bacterium
ATGGGCGGTCTCAAATCTGGCGTCGGCGACGAGCTGCCCCAGGTGTTGCTGCTCGGTTGGTGTTGCCTTTTCTCTAACGCGGGCCAGGGTCAGATGAGGGGTGAACGGCCGCGACTCCCGGGCAAAGCCCAGCGGTACCAGGTTGGAATCAATGCGCTGCTGAAGCTGTTTCAACCGGTCAATATCTCCTCCCACGCCGACCCATACCACCCGGACGCGCTGGAGGTTGGGAAAAACGCCCAGCCCCTTTACCTCAAGCGAAAGAGGTGAAAAGCCCTGAGACGCTTGCTCTATAGCACCGGTAACATCGCTGATTTTGGCTGTGGCAATGTTGCCCAGAAATTTCAGGGTCAGGTGTATACCATGCGGGTCAACCCATTTCACCGAAGGCTGCTTATTCGCCTGCAACTCGGTCTGCAATTCGGCAAGGGCCGACCTTACGTCATCAGGCAGTTCAATAGCGATAAACGAACGAATCTGCTCCATCCCTAAAGGTTCAGTATCCGTTTGGCATTGCCGGATAGAATCAGGCTCTTCTCTTCTTCGGTTAAAGCCGCCGAATCGATTTCCTGGAGCAAGCGGGTCTGCAGCAGCAACGGGTAATCGCTGCCAAAGAGTATCTTATCCGCGCCGACCAGCTGGCTGCCCAGAGTATATATTTGGGGCTGGTAGAGAAACGGAGATGCGGCGGTATCGAAGTAGACATTCTGCAGTGCCTTCTGTACCTCGGGCATCAGGGCGTAAAACGGCAGGCCGCCTCCCCAGTGGGCACAGACAATGGTGACATCGGGATAGTGGGTGATGAAGGGATACAGCACATCCGGTGTAATGATTCCCTTGCCGGGGTAGTCATGGCCTGCGGGTTCGGAGGCATGGGTGAGGAGGATGAGCCGGTGTTTCTTAACCGTTTCCATCAATGGAGAGATGATGGCTTCATCTTCGAGGTCAAGCAGCTGTATGTCGGGTCGCAACTCGCCGATACCCTTGGCGCCATTCTGGGCACAGCGCTCAATTTCAGCGATGGCGGCGTCGAGCGACTGCGGCTGCACGGTACAGAATCCGATAAGGCGTTTGGGGAAGCGGGCGATTGATTCCAGAATGTAGTCGTTGGTCTCCGTGCAGAGTTCGTGGGTCATCCAGCCGAAGTTGACAATGACCGAGATATCAATGCCGGCCCGGTCCATGCTATCGATGAGTTCCTCGGCGGTGGCGATTTTAGCCTCTTTCTTGGCATAGAGGAGCGCAAAACACGGGTCGCGGTCGATGTACTGGCCGCGTTTTTGCTTGACCTGCGGTGGAAAGACGTGCGTATGGAAGTCGATAATCATCGCCTGATAATCACCAAGTACTATGATATATTGCTATCGCGGTTTGCCACGCGCTAGCTCTCTTAAGCCTTCTCCCCTGGTTTCTCCTCCTCGGCAGGAGCCTCCGCTGCCTCCTCAGCAACCGCTTCCTCCTCTTCGACCGCAGGCACTTCCTCGACCTCTTCCTTCACCGCCACTTCGCTAATCTTTACTACCAGCTGCTCGGGGTCGGCGTGAACGGTGATTTCCGGGTTGAGGACAATGTCTTTGACGTGGACCGCCTGCTCCACTTCTTCCAGCTGGGTGATGTCAATTTCTATCTGAGGGGGCACATCGGTGGGCAGGCACTCAATGCTCAGGCTGTTGATGCCGCGAACTATCATGCATCCCTTGAATTTCATCGCTGGCGCTTCTCCCACGAGCACGATGGGTACAGCCACGGCGATTTTCTCGGTCCGCGTCACCTGGTAGAAATCAACGTGCAGCAGCTCCCGGCTGATGGCATCACGCTGAATCTCGCGGACGAAAACGCTTTTCGGCTTTTCGCTGTCAATCTCAAGGTTGAGAAGCCTGGTTCGTCCGGCGTGAGCGATCAAATCCCGCAGAGTATCGGTATCACATTGCAGCGCCACCGATTTGACATTGTGACCGTAGAGGTGGGCAGGTGTTATCCCCTGACGGCGTAAAAATCTGGCCTTCTTTCCCAGCACCATCCGGTGCGTTGCCTTCAATTTTAAATCTTCCACGTCTCGACCCCTTTCCAAAGCCCATTAAAGCATATATGGCGGTAAAAATCAAACGCTGGCGGCTGCCAGCATATCGCTCATTGTGATATTATAGAGGGAAAACCACGGGCAAGAAAGGTGACCGGAATGAAGATTATTGACCTGCGCAGCGATACCGTAACCCTGCCGACGGAGGAAATGCGGCGGGCAATGTATGAGGCTGAGGTTGGCGATGATGTCCATCGGGAAGACCCCACGGTCAACCGCCTCGAGGAACTGGCTGCCGAAGTCATGGGCAAGGAGGCGGCGCTTTTCACCGCCAGCGGTACGATGAGCAACCTCCTGGGTGTCCTGGCCAGTACCCGACCCGGCGATGAAATCATCGTCGGCAGCGAGGCTCACATACTCTGGTATGAGGTCGGTGGGGCATCGGTGCTGGGTGGGGTGGTTATCCGCACCGTTCCCAATGATGAGGACGGGAAATTAGACCCTGCTGATGTGGAAAAGACGATACGTTCGGTGAACATCCACTTCCCGGCG